>NZ_JBDWPJ010000193.1:0-9055 GCF_039971195.1 Pseudophaeobacter sp. | reverse complement strand
ACGGTGATCAGACCCAGGGTTGGCAAGGTTTTTGACGCCACCTCGCGCGGCGACATCCATTCGCTGTCTTCGACCTGGCGGCCGCCAACAAAACCGGGGGTGAACCGCCCCATGAACCAGATCGCACTGACATAGGCCAGGGCCAGCATCAGGCCGGGGATGACCCCGGCAAGAAACATATCGCCCACGGATTGTTCGGCGACAAAACTGTAGATGATCAACATCGCCGAGGGCGGAATGATCATGCCCAGCACCGAGGACCCCGCCACGACCCCGACGGCAAACCGCGGGTTGTAGTCCTGCTTGATCATCTGTGGCACTGAGACCTTGGTAAAGACCGAGGCAGAGGCGATGGAAGATCCGGTGACAGCGGCAAAAACCGCATTGGCACCAACCGTGGCCATGCCTATACCACCTTTGATTTTGCGAAACCGCATAGTCATGACTTCGTAGATGTCGCTGCCCAGACCTGCCTTTGAGACGATAAGCCCCATAAAGGTGAACAGTGGAATGGTGGCAAAGCTATAAACCATGGCACTATCGCCAACGGCGACCTTCAGCAGGTTCAGCGACAGGGTGAAATTATCCCGCATCAGCCAGATCGAAATCACCGAGACCATGCCAAGGGCAATCGGGATATAAAGCCCTGCGTAGATAAGAAAAACGATGGCGACGACCGAAATCAGGCCGATTTCAATCGGAGTCATATATGAGGCTCATCTGTAGTAGGGCTGTCATGCTCGGGGGCACGGATCAGTTGCGGGCGATCCTGCGCTGTGATGACTTTCAGGGTGAAGATGACGCTGGCCAGGGCGCTGCCGCTGGCAATGGCCAGTTTGACTGGCCACCAGGGCACGGTGAAAACGCCGGGCACGCCAAAGAAGTCCTGGGTGGTCCACATCTTCAGGAACTCGGGGAACATGATATAGGCGATCAGCCCCATGAAGATTGCCGAGATCGCATTGATGATGCGGCGCAGATTGGCGGTGAGGCCGGGGCGGTTGTGGTGCAGCAGGTTCAGGAACCCGTCCGATCGCGTCAACCGATCAACCCGCACCACATCAGGCAATTGCAAAAACACGATGAGCACCACCGCCAGCTGGACGATCTCGTAGGTGCCTTTCAGGGGGGCACTAAAAAGGCCACGGGCGATCACATCGAAATTGAGGATCACCACCAGCGCCAGCACCGTGCAGGTGCCAGCAATATTGGCGGTGATCGCAAGGGCATTGGCAACCCGAGCGAGGCAGGCAAGAGCAGGTTTGAACATGGTCCCGGTCCTTTCTCGGGTTGCTGAGCAGAGCTTACTCTTTGGTCCAGTCACGGACCCCAACAAAGCCGGCCGCTTCCAGTTTGCCCAGGTAGGCCGCCAGGATGTCATTACCCGCCTCGCCCTTGTTGTTCAGCGTTGCCGCCCATTCCTGGGCAATATTTGGCATTGCCGCAGCCCAGGTGGCGCGGTCGTCCTGCGAGACTTCGACGATGGTGCCGCCGGCGGCAACATAGGCTGCTTCGGCTGCGGCCGCGCGATCCATGGCGAGCCCGGCAAGGTGATCACGGTAGTCAATTGCCACCGCTTGCAGAACCTCCTTCACCTCATCCGGCAGCTGCGCCCAGTAGTCTTTGTTGACGGTGACCGTCTTGGAGTTCACCGCGCCAAAATCGGTGCGCAACATATAGGGGGCCACTTCGGAGATCTTGAAGGTGGCGGCGGCCTCGGGCCAGAGCATGCTGGCATCAACCAGCCCGGTCTGCATCATGCTGTAAAAATCGGTCAGCCCGCCGCGCACGCCTGCGGCATCCTGCAGACCTTCGAGATAGCGCAGGTTCAGCCCGGCACCGGCCACTTTGAACCCGTTCAGATCCGACAGTGCCGAGACATCTTTTGTGGAGAACATCTGGTAGCTGTTCAACACCACGCCGGTGGCCAGGTAGACTTGGTTCTGGGCGGCAAATTCGTTCTGCATGGCAGGGAATTCGCGGGCGATTTCATCCACCGCCCTAGCCACGGCCCGCGCATCGGTGGACACAAAAGGCGTCACCGCCGCAAGCCCCTGGCTTGGCAGTTTGGAGGAATGGAAAATGGTGGTGACGATGCCGATATCGCCAAGACCCAGCTCGATACCCTCAAGAACGCCTTTGGGTTTGACGATGGAACCGCCGTAGTTCTCTTGCCAGTCCATCACATAGTTACCGTTCTCGGCCAGGCGGCGGTCAACCTCGGGGATAAAGAAGTTGCTGAACTCTTTTACCCAGAGCGCTCGGTCGGGATAACCGTCGATCACCACCGCTGAAATGGTCTCTTGTGCGGCAACCGGCAGCGCCGCCATGGTCGCCAGCGCCGCGCCGATCAAGCTGCGTCTTGTCCAATTCATCATGTCTTTTTCCTCCCAGAAAAGAGGGCGGCTTCGCCCCGTTGGTTGTGTCTACCTCACGTCGTTTTGGATCCCTGCAGTGTCACCTCCTCAAATGACACTACAGACCTGTTCAAAAGCAAAGCGGGGTAGTTTTTGGAACAATGCGCTCTCATCGGCATAGCCGATGTTGCACAGAAAGTTTGACTTCAACCGGGTGCCAGCAAAGAATTCCTCATCGACAATCGCGTTGGAGAACCCCGACATGGCGCCTACATCCAAACCCAAGGCGCGGGCTGCGATCATAAAATAGGCGCCCTGCAATGTAGCATTGCGATTGGCGGTGTCTTCGCAATATTCCGGCTTTCCATCAAACAGATGGCGGCGATCTTCATGCGGGAACAGGAAAGGCAATTGATGCCAGAAATCCATGTCTTGGGCGATGATCGCCGTCACTGGCGCGCCCATCATCTTGCTGACGTTCTGCGGTTTCAGCGCCTTTGCCAATCGCGCCTTTGCCTCGGGGGATTGTACAAAGATAAAGCGGGCCGGCAGGGTGTTCATCGAGGTGGCACCATTGATGGTGATTTCGTAGATCTCTTCCAGCATCCCCTCAGGAATGGGCCTGTCGGTCCAGGCATAATGCGAGCGGGCCTGGCGCAGGATCAGATCAATCGCGTCATCGGACAACCGGGCGATGCGACTGCGCAGGGCGCGGTGATCTTCCTGCGCCTTGGCGCGCAATGCTGCCTGTTCCGTTGCGGTCATGGCGCTCATGTAGAAGCCTCGTCCACGATGGGGTTGGCGCAGATACCGATGCCTTCGATCTCGATCTCCACCACCTCGCCGGGCACAAGCCAACGGGGATTGGGCTTTTTGGCATGGCCCACACCGGGGGGCGTGCCCATGGCGATCATGTCGCCGGGTTCCAGCGTGGTGTATTCCGATATGGTCGCGATGGTCTTTGCCACTGACCAGATCATATTGCCAGTGTTGGAAGACTGCAGGATCTCAGCGCCAACGCGGCTTTCGATCTTGAGACCGGCCGCGCCGGCAGGCAGCTCATCCGGGGTGACCACAAAGGGGCCAATGGCGCCGGTATTGTCAAAATTCTTGCCCGGCGTCCATTGATGGGTCTTGCGCTGGTAATCGCGTACCGACCCGTCATTAAACACCGTGTAGCCAAAGACATGATCGAGCGCGTCTGCCTCGGCAATATGCCGCCCGCCCTTGCCGACAATGAACATCAGCTCCGCCTCGTAGTCGAGTTTTTCAGAACAGCTCGGCCGCACCAGCGGCGCTCCGGCGGCCATGATCGAATTCTTCCCGCGCATGAACAAGGCCGGGTAGTCGGGGATCTCGTAGCCACCTTCCTTGATGTGATCGGTGTAATTCAGCCCGAGGCAAATGATTGTACCCGGTTTTTTCACCGGCAGCGCCGGGGTGATCGTGGTGAGGGCGATTCTGGGGGCATCAGCAAGCCCTGCGCTCACAGATTCCAACAGCGCAGGATCGGCGATCAGCGCCGAAAGATCCCAACCGATTAAGGGGTTAAGGGATGTTAGATCAATGGCCTCAGCGCCCAGAACCGCAAACACTGATCTACCTTTTGTTGTCTCGCCTACCAAAAATTTCATCTGTACCATCCTTGTCAGTTAAGGAATTTTTGCCTATAATATTACCATATGTCAATAAATATCGATATTTTTAGAGGTGGCAAAATGGTGGCATGGGCGGACTATAAAAAGCAGGCACGGTCACGTGGCGCATTGGCGCTGGAGCTCTATGCGGCGATTTCGACCCCCGCCAAAGCGCCAGAAGATGTAAAAGCAGCCCTGCCAGATCACCTTGACTATCAGGCGGAACTGGAGCGTGAAGGCTACCTAGCCTTTGCGGGTCCGATGTCGGATGAAAGTGGCCTTCATATGCAGGGCATGGGGTTGATCATCTATCGCGCCGAAGATCTGGAGGCCGCGCAGGCCCTCGCAGATGAAGACCCGATGCATAAATCCGGGGCGCGCTCATACGTGCTGCGGCGCTGGTTGATCAATGAAGGGTCATTGACCGTTTCTGTTGGGCTATCTACTCACCAGTCTACACTGGCCTAGAAAGGGGTAGCAGGATGAATTTGATGGAGGACAGCAGCGGCAAAGAGAGCTCTGCCACCCGTGCGACTTACCTTTCCTTGCGCGACATGATCCTGACCGGTGCCCTGCCTGCGGGGGAAAAACTCAAGATCGAACAGCTACGCAAGCTGCTCGACACCGGCGCCTCTCCGGTGCGCGAAGCCCTGAGTCTGCTGACCTCCGATATGTTGGTGGAGCGGATCGATCAACGCGGGTTTCGCGCGGCATCTGCCAGCCTGGCCAATTTCAAAGAGATCCTCACCCTGCGCTGTTCCTTGGAAGACATGGCCCTGCGCCAATCCATCGCGCGGGCCAGTTCCGATTGGGAGGAAGCGTTGGTTCTGGCACACCACCGCATGAAGCGGGCCGCCGGCACGCCGGAGTTTGAAGAGCGGCATAAGGATTTCCACATGGCCTTGCTGAACAATGCAGAATCGCCAATTTTGCAGCGCTACTGCAGTCAGCTCTATGATCTGAACATTCGCTACCGCTATCTAGCGGCTGGGGGCGCGGGGTATCAGCGCCGCGATATTGCCACCGAGCACGAAGAAATCCTGGAGGCTGCTGTGCGCCAGGACGGCGAAGCGGCAACCGCGGCGCTGCTCAATCACTACCGGGTCACCGGCGATTACCTGGCACCGCTGCTCACTGATTTGTAGCCTTCAAATAGAGTAAAACCCTATCATCCAGGCGCGACCGAGCTCCATTCTGATGCCGCTTCGAGCTGCGCCGCCAGCTGCATCAGGCGCCCATCCTGACCAAAGCCGCTGACGATCTGCACCCCAATGGGTAGTCCCTCGGGGGTTTGATGCACTGGCAGGGTCATCGCGGGCTGGCCAGAGGCATTGAAAGGTACTGAAAACGGGCTGAGATCAAGCAACAGCTCGACAAAGGGGTCAAACTCCAATTCCTGATCCAGATTGGTCAGCCCAAGTGGATGCGCAGGCCCGTTTGTAGCCGCTGTCAGCAGGATGTCATAGCGGTCAAAAAAGGCGCACATCTTGCGGACCTGAATATTCACCGCCGCATAGCGGGCCAGATATTGATGCAGCGAGACACCGGCCGCATAGCGCATGGTGCGCTGAGTCATCGGCTCAAATCCCTGCATCGGACCAGCGGCAAACTCGGGGGGGAAAAACCCGGCCAAAGAGCCGACCAGCAGGCGGAAAGCCTGCGAGGTGAGTTCCGCGAAGTCAAAATCAGGCCGTGCTTCTTCGACCTCATGACCCAGCTCGCTGAGCTTTTGCGCGGTCAGGGTGACCGCCTCGGCGCTGCTGGGGTGGATCGCCTTGCCGTCAAAGCGATCCGTCAAAAAGCCAATGCGCAGGGTGCCGGGGTCACGTTTCAGCAGCTCTTCAAAGCCACCTTCGGGTGTTGCAGTAAAGTAAGGACAGCCCTGATCCGGGCCTGCGGTAATATCCAGCAGCGCGGCGCAGTCACGCACCGTTTTGGTCACTGCATGTTCATGGCTCATACCAAAATTCGGATCCCCCCGATGCGGGCCAATGGCATTGACGCCGCGGGTGGGTTTCAGGCCCACCAGCCCATTGTAGGCGGCGGGGATGCGGATCGACCCGGCGCTGTCAGTGGCATGGGCGGCTGGCACCATGCCGCTGGAGACCGCCGCCGCCGCACCGCCGCTGGAGCCGCCGGCGCTGAGGTCCCTGTTCCAGGGATTGCGGGTTTTGCCCCAGGCTTTGCTTTCAGTGGTGATGGTCAGGCCAAACTCTGGCGAGGCCGTACGCCCCAGCAGGCCAAAGCCCGCCGCTCGCAGCCGCGAGACCGTGGTGGAATCAAACCCCATGTCAGTGCCGCGAAACATTTCGCTGCCATTGGACAGGGGCATGCCCTTGGCAGGCGCATGGAGGTCTTTCAGCAGATAGGGCAGGCCGGTAAAGCGCGATGTCTCGGCGCAGGCGACCAGCGCATCCAGCGCCTCTTCGAATTGGGTGAGGACAACCGCATTGATGGCAGGGTTCTGCGCCTCGATCTGGGCAATGGCAGAGAGCAAAATGTCCCGGCGCGAGATCTCGCCTGCTGCGGCCAGTTCGGCCAGCCCAACCAGATCCTGCTGCAGCCATTCTTCACGATTTAGCATTCAAAAACTCCTCAGTCATATTTGCGCCGGACACAATATTCAGGATCACCGCATCGGCCTCAGAGACCGAAACATAGGCATGGGCCATGGCGGCGTCGTAATAGACGCTGTCGCCGGTCTCGAGCCGGATTGGTTCATAAAGATCCGAATGCAACTCCACCGCGCCAGAGAGCACAATCACCAGCTCTTCGCCGCCGTGGCGGATCGGGGCAGAAAACTCAGAAATTTCGCGGGCGGTCACAGTGGCATAGGTGGCATCGATCAGCCGGTTTTTCAGCTGCGTCGCCATCGGTTCAAACACATAGTTCTCCGCCTGCAACCGGGGCAGTTCAGAGCGCCGCGACACGGTCAACCGGCCCGTGGGGGAGGATTTTGGCGTCTGCGCAGATGCCCCATCCAGGATCGAGACAATATCCGTGTCGAGACCAGCTGCAAGTTTCAACATCACATCATAAGTCGGCGACAGATTGGAATTCTCGATCTTGGAAATCGTCGACAGCGCTAAGCCCGAGGCCTCTGAGACCTGTTTTAAAGTCAAATTCTGCGACCGGCGCAGGCTTTGAACCATAGCACCAAACTCGGCGCGCTTGTCCTGAAAGCTTTCGGAGGTTTCGGTTTTGGACATGATATTTTCCGATACGAAAATTTTCTTGACATTTTTCCTATCATCAAACGATCCTGTGGGCAAGGAGAACCGATGATCTGGATATTGCTCATTCTTTTTGCACTGGCGGCTGTGCTTTGCGGCGTGGCCATCAGCTATGTGGCGGGGGCGGCAGCGGTTCTGGCCTTTGTCTTAAGCGACCATGCGGCCTATCTCGGCATCCTGCCGCAGCGGATTTTCAGCCAGATTGATGTCTTTACCTTTCTGGCGATGCCATTGTTCATTCTGGCCGGGGAGACCATGACCAAGGGCGGCGTGACCCGGGTGCTGATTGATCTGGCGCTGCTGCTGGTGGGGCGGCTGAAGGGCGGGCTTGGCTATGTGAATATTGCCTCAAGCGTGTTTCTGGCCGGCATTTCCGGCTCTGCCGTGGCCGATGCGGCGGCCACCACCAATACGCTGGTACCAGCCATGCGCGAGCGGGGATATCGCACCGAATTTGCTGCCGCGCTGACCGCCGCCAGCTGCGTCATTGGCCCCATTATTCCGCCCAGCATCGTGATGATCTTTTATGCGGCTTTGATGAATGTCTCGGTGGCGGCGCTTTTTGCTGGGGGCATTGTGCCGGGGCTGTTGATGGCGGTTTTCCTCGGTGCCTATAACTTCTGGATCGCCCGCAAAGAGGACCATCCGGGTGGCACCGCCGAGACCCTGCCGCCCGCTAAACCCACGGTATTGCGCGCCTTTCCGGCCTTGCTGATCCCGATCACCATTGTGTCCGGCATCGTCTTTGGCGTGGTCACCCCGACCGAGGCCGCGGGCCTCGCTGTCGCCATTACCCTCTGTCTGGTGTTCCTCTATGCCTATTGGGACAAAAACGGTCTGCTCGGTGCTTTCAAGATCTCTGCCAATCTGGCCTCTGGCGCGGTCGAGCGCACGGTGATGTTGACGGGATCTATCTTTATGATCCTCTTTGCAGCGGCGGTTTTTGGCTACCTGATGGGTATCCTCAAGGTGCCGGACCAGATCGGCGCCATGGTCCAGAGCCTCGGGCTCAGCAGTACCAATTACTTTTTACTGGCCAGCGGCGTGATGTTTCTGGCGGGCATGGTGATGGACATCTCCATGGCGCTGGTTCTGCTGGTGCCGGTGCTGATCCCGGCAGCCATCGCAGGCGGGGCAGATCCGGTCCATGTGGGCGTGGTCAGTTGCCTGAACCTGACGCTGGGGCTGATTTCCCCGCCCTTTGGCGGCTGCCTGATGGTGATCTCGGCAGCCAGTGGCGTCACCTACCTTCGGCTGAGCCGCGCCATCCTGCCCTTTCTCGCAGTGCAACTGGCGCTGCTGATCCTGCTGATTTTTTGTCCGGAAATTACCCTCGCCCTGCCACGGGCGCTGGGGCTCATTTCATAACACCAACAATAGGGAGACGACGATGAAACATGTTCTTTTTGCAGCGGCAACAACCCTGCTGACCGCCACGCCACTGCTGGCGGATGAGGTGAAGATCGCAGTGGGGTGCCCGCCTGTGGCCGCCTGTTCCGACTATGTCTATGCCGAAGACCTGGCCGCTGGTCTGCGCGAACAGGGCATGGAGGCCAGCGTCTTTGCCGGCGGCGCCCTGGGCAAGGACCCGGAAGTGGTCGATCAGCTGAGTCAGGGCTTGGTGCAATTTGGCATGACCAATTTTGTCATGATCAAAGAGGTCGATCCGCGTATCCTGGGCTTTATCGCGCCCTATATGTTTGACGATATGGAGCATTTCTTCCGCGCCACTCAGGACACCCAGAGCGATCTGCTGGATGAGATCAAAGCCTCAATGGAGAGCCAGGGCGTACGCGTTGCGGGCCTGCCAGGACTGGGCGGCACCATG
>NZ_JBDWPJ010000192.1:0-5267 GCF_039971195.1 Pseudophaeobacter sp. | reverse complement strand
ATATCACCGGTGCCATCAATCACATAGGCCTCGCGCAGCCCACGCTGGATCTGCAACTGGCCCTGGGTCAGTACCTGGCGCAATTCCGCGTCATTGATGAAAAAGCTCCGACTACGGCTCTGGTCCAAGAACCGTGCCAGTGCCTGCGCATCCGTAGTCAGATCCCGGCGCTGTTCTTCCTGATAAGCCTCGGCTGCCGAAAGCGAGCTGCCAATCACCTGCCTCACCCGGTCCGAAAACCAGCCTTCAAGGCCCACATTCACCGTCAAAACAGCAAAAACCGCCACGATGACTGTTGGACCCAGAGCCAGAAACCCAAAGGCACCAATCAGGCGCAGGTGTAGGCGAGAACCCGCCGACTTGGAGCGGCGGGCCGCAAACAACCGGGCGATCTGGGTCAGCACCAGAACCGCGATGGCCATGATGTAGACGGTGTCTGCCAGCAGAATCAGACGTAGCGGCCCCGACGAGGCCCCGTGTCCGAGAGGGCCAAAAATCAAAAAGGTGAAAAGCGCCAGCAATGGCCCCAGCACCACCATGCCGAGGGTGCCGATATTGCGGGCCTGACGCGTCTTGCGCCACCGATCTAAGGCCATAACAGGCCCATAACCGATCCAAAGTTGTGACCTTTGCGCCACGCAGCACCCTCATTCTGATGTGTGATCCTTGGGATCAGCCGCCATATCTCGTGGTTAAGCCTAGCGCGAAACGCGGGGCACCACAGTCCTGTGGCCATATTACATCAGTTTACGACGGCGTGTCACCTCAATATCCAGATCAGTGATCTTCTTTCGCAGGGTATTGCGGTTGATGCCCAAAAGCTCGGCGCATTTGGCCTGATTTCCACCAGTTGCAGAGAGGGCGATCTCAATCAAGGGGGCCTCAACCTCGCGTAGAATTCGTGCATAAAGACCGGGGGGCGGCAGGATATCCCCGTGGAGATCAAAATAGCGCTGCAGGTGGCGCGCGACAGAATCCGCCAGCTTTTCGTTCACCGCCCCGCCAAGTACCGGACCAGCTTCGGTCTGTGGCCCCAAGGCAGCGGCCACCTCGGATCTGGAGATCTCCTCACTGCGCGCAGTCAGGGCCAGGCGGCGCACCAGGTTTTCCAACTGGCGCACATTGCCAGGCCAGGCGCAGTGGCGCATCATTTCAGTTGCTTCATCGCCAAATTTACGGTGGGGTGCCCCGTCGTTTTCGGCTTTTACCAGGAAATGCGCCGACAACAGCGCGATATCCTCGACCCGCTCGCGCAGGCCGGGCACGCGCAGCTCAGTACCTGAAATCCGGTAGTATAGGTCCTGGCGCAGGGTACCGTTTTCCATCGCCTCAGCCGGGTCTTTTTGGCTGGTGGCCATAATCCGCGGCGCGTGGCTGCCAGGGGCGTCCATCATCCGTACCAGTCGGGCCTGCGCCTCATCCGGCAGGTCGACCAGCTCGTCAATCAGCAGCGTACCACCTTTTACCTCGGCCAGAACCCTAGCCGGGCCTTCCAGCGCCATCAGATCCGCCTCGGAAGCGGTGACAAAGGGCAAGGTGCGGCGATCTGAGAAATCATGCACTGCACGGGCAATCAGTGATTTCCCTGTGCCGCTTTCGCCGGTGATCATCAGCGGCATATCGGTGTTCATCACCCGCGCGATCAGACGATACAGCGCCTGCATCACCTCGGTGCGACCCACCAAGGGCAGATCTTCGGGACGTTCTTTTTCCACCTCTGCCGCCGAGCTACTAGAGGATTTGCGCGTCTCCGCCATCGCCTTGGCAGTGCGCTTCATCAGTTCAGGCAGATCAAAGGGTTTGGGCAGGTAGTCATAGGCCTCGGCCTCGGCGGCCTTGATCGCGGTCATGATGGTATTTTGCGCTGAAATCACGATCACTGGCAGGCCCGGCCGATCTTCCGCGATTTTTGGCAACATTTCCAAACCATTGCCATCCGGCATCATCACGTCAGAAATGACAACATCGCCTTTACCCTCGGAAACCCAACGCATCAAGGTCGTGAGCGAGGAGGTCGCGTGAACGCGGCAGCCTGCGCGGGTCAGCGCCTGCGTCAGCACTGTACGGATAGTGCGATCGTCGTCTGCAACAAGAACGGTACCGTCCATGGGTTATTTCTCCTGCGGTTCTTTGTCTTTGGGAATTCGGGATAGCGACAGCCGGAACACGGTGCGCCCAGGCGCCGAGTCAACGGATATCCAGCCTTTGTGTTCAGCGATGATCTTGCTCACCAAGGCCAGCCCCAGCCCGGTGCCGTTTTCGCGCCCCGATACAAAGGGATCAAACACGTCATCGCGGATGCTTGCTGGCAGGCCGGGGCCGTCATCAATCACTTCGATCTGCAGCGGCAGCAGCTTGCCGGTGCCGTCACTGCGGCGCAGCCGGAAGGAATGCTCATAATAGCTGCGAATGCGAATGCTACCGCCGCCCGGCCCAGCAGCCTCAGAGGCATTTTTCAGCAGGTTCAGCACCACTTGCAGCAGTTGATCCCCGTCTCCCCAGGCCAGTGGAAGCGAGGGATCGTAGTCTTCGTTGATGGTCATATGGGCGCCAAAACCCAGCAGCGCCGAGCGGCGCGCCCGGTCCAGCACATCATGCAGGTTGACCGGTTTGAAATCGGGTTCGCTCAGATTGCCGAACTGCTCCACCTGGTCCAGAAGCTTCACGATGCGGCGGCTTTCACTGACGATTAGATCAGTGAGTTCAATATCTTCTCCGGAAAGGTTCATGCTCAGCAACTGCGCCGCCCCAGTGATGCCGGCCAGCGGGTTTTTGATTTCATGGGCCAGCATTTCCGCCATGCCAATGGCCGATTGTGCGGCGGATTTGGCGGAATGGTTTTGGGTCATCCGGGCGGCCAGCTCCCGCGGGGACAGCAAAAGCAGCATCTGCCCGGCCTGCCCCTGTACCGGCGCGATCTGCACCCCGCATTGCAAGGGTGCCCGACTGCGCGAGCCGACGTCGATATCGTTGACAAAGAGCGGTGTGCCCTGTTCGCGAGCCCGATCAAAGGAGGCGGCAATTGGGGATTCTATAGCGATTTGCTCCCAGACCGGCTGCCCCAACAAGGCCCGCTGAGAGGTGTTCAAAAACCCTTCGGCTGCGGAATTGGCATCCAGAATGCGATTGTCATCGCCAATCAAAAATGCAGGCACCGGCAATGAGGCCCATAGTGAAGAGTCAGATATCATTCTGTTCCCTCTTGTTCTTGTTGAGCCAAGGCAACCGGCAATAGGCGCAGCACTTCGGCGGGAGACTTTTGGGTCAGGACATCGCGACGCAGGACAGAGGGGGTTCCTGCCTGATCCATATACCAGCCGAGATGTTTGCGAGCGACGCGCAGTCCCAGATCGGCGCCATAAAAAGCGAGCATCGCCTCATAATGCTTTGAAACCATGTCAATAAAATCTGACCCATGCGGTACGTCAGGTGTGGCGCCACCCCAAAGCGCACTGGAAACTTCGGCCAGCAGCCAGGGCTTGCCCTGGATGCCGCGCCCGATCATCACCCCATCCGCCCCGGATTGGGTCAGGGCCTCACGGGCGGTCTCAGCCCCCAGAATATCGCCGTTTGCCAGTACCGGCAGGTTCACGGCCTCTTTCACGCTGCGGATTGCCGCCCAATCGGCGCTTCCCTTGTAAAACTGGCACCGGGTACGGCCATGGATGGTGACCATCTTGACGCCGGCCTCTTCGGCCCGGGCCGCAACATTTGCAGCGTTCAGGCTGTTGTCGTCCCAGCCTAGCCGGGTTTTAAGGGTCACCGGAATATCCACGGCCTCGACCACGGCCTCGATCAGCGAAAGCGCATGATCCGGCGTTTTCAGCAGCGCTGAACCGGAATAGCCATTGGTGACCTTCTTGGCCGGGCACCCCATATTGATGTCAATCATCCGCGCGCCGCGATCCGCCACCTGCCGGGCAGCTTCAGCCATCCAGGTGGCCTCGCGGCCGGCCAGCTGAACGGCGGTGTTTTCCACATCGGCGCTCAGCTCGGCTCGTTCGCGCACGCCAGGCTTGGCCTGTACCATTTCCTGACTCGCCACCATTTCGCTCACCATTAAGCCGACACCAAAAGAGCGCACCAGATCGCGAAAGGGGCGATCAGTGATTCCGGCCATGGGTGCCAGCGCGATTGGAGGGGTCAAATCAGTGGTTCCGAGGGTGAAGGACAAGTGCCTAATCCTTGTGCGTGTGTGTATTTTCTAACCGAAGACCCGGCTATTGGACAATCAATCCGCCCTTCGCAAGGGCACATGTCGCGGCGATTGCCTAAATTTTAAGCAGCGCATCGCGGGTGATTGCCACTTGAAGCGGCAGAACATAAACAAACCAGAGCCCAAAATCACCATCTGAAGGGGAGGCCTTGATGACAACTGCAGCCTTGATTGTCGCTGCCGGACGCGGGTTGCGTGCGGGTGCAGGTCAGCCGAAACAATGGCGCCCGCTCAAGGGGCGGCGCGTCATCGACTGGACTCTCCAGGCCTTTGAGGATGCGGGCATTGCCCCTGTTGTTTTGGTCCTGAACCCCGAAGATCACGCCGCCTGGGAGAGCTTTACCGGGGATGAGCATCTCATCCTTACAAAAGGCGGCGCTGAGCGGGCAGAATCGGTGCAAAACGGACTGCAGGCCCTGCAGGGGCGCGGGATCTCCAAGGTGTTGATCCACGACGCCGCCCGCCCCTGTACCAGCCCCGCACTCATTCAGTTGGTGCGGGCGGCGCTCGACACCGCGCCAGCCGCCGCCCCTGCCCTGGCGGTGACAGATGCCCTTTGGACCGGGGCGAGGTCTCAGGTCAACGGCACCCAGGATCGCGCCGGACTGTTTGCCGCACAGACGCCGCAGGGGTTTGGGTATGAGGCGATTCTGGCGGCCCATGTCGCCCATCCGGGTGGCGCCGCTGATGACGTGGAAGTGGCCCGCGCCGCCGGGCTTGAGGTTGCAATCGTCGCCGGAGACCCGGACAATATAAAAATCACCCGGCCAGAGGATTTTGCCCGCGCCGCCAGAATTTTGGAAACGGAAGACAAGATGGATATCAACCTGGATGTCAGACTGGGCAATGGCTACGACGTGCATCGGTTTGGCCCCGGCGACAGTGTCATTCTTTGTGGGGTGGAAATCCCGCATGATCGCAGCCTGCAGGGGCATTCTGATGCGGATGTCGGCATGCATGCGGTCACAGATGCGATCTATGGCGCTCTGGCGCAGGGCGATATCGGTCGGCATTTCCCGCCCTCTGATCCGCAGTGGAAAGGGGCTGCCAG
>NZ_JBDWPJ010000191.1:0-4538 GCF_039971195.1 Pseudophaeobacter sp. | reverse complement strand
CGGGCCGCGTGGCGGGCGACTATAGCCACCGCGATTGCCACCCCGGGCGCCACCACGAGCCTGGGCCGCGGCCTGATCAATTCCCAACCCATTTACCCCGATCGGCAGCGGACCAAAGGCAGTTGACAGGGAGAAGGTCAGGATCCAGACAATAAAACGCTTCATATCAATTCCCTCCCTCGGCCACATCTTGCAAAGGCCAGGTCATGCGGGTTGCATCCTCGTCAGGCGCATAGACAAAAAAACCTTCGCCAAGGTCCGGAGCAAAATTCCAATCGGTGAAATAGGCGCGATACTGCGGCCAGCCCTGGGTATAGGGGTCGGTGCCAATCAGCATGACCAGCTCTGGAGCATCCTCTCCTGCTTGCTCGATCCACAATTGCAGATCGCTTTCGTAGGACGAGAGCGCAATATGGTGAAGGTCGCGCCCGGCAATCTGTCGCTGCCCCAGATAGGCGGCGGAGGTCACGTTTTCGAGCAACTCGTCGGCCACCGTCGGTACCAGGACCTGCCAAATCGGCAGGGCTTCACCGCGTTCACGGTAGATCGCCTCGGCCAGCTCGGTGAAGCTGCCGTCGAAGGGCGCGCTGACATAGGCATCTTTTTCCACCATGACCACAGAGACGGTCTCACCGTCAAAGAAGAACTCGCGCTGGCCATTTTCCTGTTCCAAATAGGCATAATAGCCGGTGCCACGTTCGATGACGCTTTGCCCCGACCGGAAATGATTGATTTTTTCGCGACCGTCCAGAACTTCGTCAAAGGAGACAAACCAGTTCACCTGCAGCGCAGGCTGTGCCGCAAGGTGGGTGGCAACTGACGTGACCAGCGCCAGAGCTTCGGGGTCAATTTTGGGGTCAGTCTCCGTACTGCTGCCTTCGGCATGCAGCATCCCGGCCAAGCCGACGATCAAAGAACAGGCCAAAAATATCTGTCTCATGTAATCCCCCTTAGATGCATCGATACCCAGGCAGTTCACCCATCGCGGCCGCAAGGTCACTAAAACTTAGAAACTATTCGTCATTAGGAACACGTTCTTAGACTGCTGCCAATGGAATTTTTTATCGGCAGCGGCTCTTTGCGGATTTCGGCAGTGACCGGCCTATGACTGTGTAACAGTGGCTTGTTGGCTGTGCAGCTGCCCCGCCGCCCAGGCGCTGAGCACGACCATGAGGGCAGCGGTCCCAAGGCAGGCCGCCAGTCCTCCGAGCTGATAGGTTAGCCCGGACAGCACTGTACCCGTCAGTCGGCCCGCCGCATTGGCCATGTAATAGAACCCTACATCCATGGTCACCCGCTCGGCCTTGGTGAAGGCCAGGATCAGGTAGGAATGCAGCGCTGAATTCACCGCAAAGACCGCGCCAAACCCCAAGAGCCCAAGCACCAGCGTGAGGGTTAGCCAAGGCGCTGGCCCCTCAGTGGATAGCACTGCCAGGGTCAGGATGGCCGGAATAAGGCTCAGCCCGGTGGCCCAGCTGCGGGCGGCGCTGATCAGCTCCGCCTCAGAACGTGCCTTGGCCTTTAGGATGCGCGGTGCGGCGGCCTGAACAGCGCCGTAGAAAATCGTCCAGAGCGCCATGAAGCTGCCGATCAAAAAGAAGGCCGCCCGGTTGCCCTCTTCACTGCCGTCCGAGAACACCGCGTAGAAATAGATCGGGATGCCGACCACAAACCAGATGTCGCGGGCGCCAAACAGGAAGACTCGTGCCGCCGACAGCCAATTGACATTGCGCGACTTGGAAAGAACCTCGGAAAACTTGGCACCCTTGCGCCCCGCTGGCAGACCCGGCGGCATGGCGATGACCACGGTGATCAGGATCAACCCCAGGATCAGGGCCATGCCCAAGACCGCCGTCATGAAGCCAAAGCCGGCCAAAAGCGCCGCGCCAAGCAAAAAGCCAATCCCCTTGATCGCGTTTTTGGATCCGGTCAGCGCTGCCACCCAACGAAACAGCCCGTCACCAGTCGCAGGTGCCAGCAGTTTGACGGCGGATTTTGACGACATCTTGGCCAGATCCTTGGCCACCCCAGACAGGCCCTGCACCAGCATGACAAAGACAACCGTGGTGGCGATTTGCCAGTTGGGGTCCAGCTGGGTCAGCGTCAGCAGCGCCACAATCTGTAGCGACAATCCGGCATAAAGCGTCGAGGTCAGGCCGAACCTGGCGGCAATCCAGCCAGCCGAGAGATTGGTTACCATGCCGGCAATCTCATAAAGAACAAAGAGATAGGCCAGTTGCACAGGGGAAAACCTCATGGCGTGGAAATCCAGCAGGATCAGCATCCTGAGCGCGCCATCGGTCAGCATGAAGGCCCAATAGGAAGCCGTGACCGCAATGTATGCGGCCATTCCACCCTTTTGTGTCACAGTTGATCCCCAACCATGCGGGCGACATCGACCAGACGGTAGGCATAGCCCATTTCATTGTCATACCAGGCGTAGATCTTCACCTGGGTGCCATTCACCACCATGGTCGAGGGCGCATCAATGATGCTGGAGCGCTGATCATTGGTATAGTCACAAGAGACCAGAGGCCGGGTTTCGTAGCCTAAGATTCCCTTTAGCGGGCCGTCCTCGGAGGCGGCTTTGAACAGGGCATTGACCTCTTCAACACTGGTTTCCCGCGCCACTTCGAACACGCAATCGGTGATCGAGGCATTGAGCAGCGGCACCCGCACTGCATGGCCGTTCAGCTTGCCCGCAAGTTCGGGGTAGATCAGGGTGATTGCCGTGGCGCTGCCGGTGGTGGTCGGGATCAGATTTGTCAGCGCAGAGCGCGCCCGGCGCAGGTCCTTGGCGGGGCGGTCGACAATTGTCTGGGTATTGGTCACGTCATGGATGGTGGTGATGGACCCATGTTTGATGCCAATGGCATCATGGATCACCTTGACCACCGGGGCGAGACAGTTGGTGGTGCAGCTGGCGGCGGTGACAATCCGGTGCCGAGCGGGCTCGTAGATGTCGTCGTTGACGCCGACCACGATATTGGCGGCATCGCCATCCTTGACCGGGGCCGAGACCACCACTTTTTTTACCCCAGCGTCAAAATAGGGGGCGAGCTTGGCTTCGGTTTTGAACACGCCAGTACAATCGATCACCACATCCACACCCGCCAGCGGCAGATCCTCGAGGCGGCGTTCACAATGGGTGGCGAGCCGGGTGCCATCAATGATGATGGAGCTGTCATCATGGCTGAACTTTGCGTCCCAGCGGCCATGCACCGAGTCAAACTCCAACAGATGCGCGTGCATTTCCGGGCTGCCCACGGCATCGTTGATCCAGGCGATGTCTGCGCCGCTCTCGAGAAGGGGCTTCAGCGCAAGCTTGCCCATTCGGCCAAGGCCGTTCAATGCATAGGTGGTCATGGTTTCAAGTCCTAATCAGATGTCTTTGCGATCTCGTCGACAGCGTTTTGCAGGGAAATTCGGTCCAACTGGTCAAAGGGCAGGGCGGCAAAGCCCTGAAGTCGGTGTTGCAGAACCCCATAGGCCTGATGAAAGGCGAGGCTTTTTTCGGCGTGGGTCCCGGTTGCCTTGACCGGGTCGGGCATGCCCCAATGGGCGCTGATCGGCTGGCCCTCCCAGGTCGGGCATTCCTCATTTGCAGCCTGATCACAGACGGTGAAGACAAAGTCGAAATCCGGGGCACCTTCGCCTATGAACTCGGTCATATGTTTTGAGCGCAGGGCACTGGTATCATGCCCCTTGGCCTTCAGCATCTCGAGCGCGATAGGGTTCAGGCTGGACTGCGGCTGGGTGCCGGCGGAATAGACCTCAAACCGGTCTTGGCCCTTGGATTTCAGGATCGCCTCGGCAAAAATTGAGCGGGCCGAATTGCCGGTGCAGAGAAACAAAACATTGTATTTCCGGTCAGTCATGTGTCGTTCCTTTGGCGCAACAGGCTGCTGATAGGAGGTGCACAGATCTGGACGGCCACGGCAGCAATCCAGGTAAAGAGAGTCAAGCGTCTCACGCGTCGTTTCCATGTTGACCTGATACCGCAGCGAGGTGCCTTCCCGGGTCTTTGTCACCAGATTTGCCTGCAGCAAAGCAGAAAGATATGACGATAATGTGCTGGATTTCACTTTCAGCGCATCGCTGATCTCCCCGGCCGGAACCTGATCGGGATAGCGGCGCATCAACAAGCGGAACACCGCGAGGCGCTGGGGGTGCCCAAGGATGGACAGGCGGAGGGGAATCAGTTCTTTCATATTTCACGAAATATCGAAATAGAAAGCTTGTGGCAACATGTTTTGCCCATCTGAAAAGCAATAAATCAGCCCGGTCTAAACCAGCCCTGCCCTTCAAACAGAGCAGATCGGCCTATTCCAATTCCAAAGCGGCCTTCTTTAGGAGCTCGGAGATGGCATCAATTCGTGCAAACTCTGACCGGCCCTTCTGCGAAATCAGCCAAAGGTCCTGGTGCTTTCTGTTGCCAAGCGCAAATACGGAAAGGTCTCTTTGTTGCGGGAAGGCTTCGACACCGGACTTTGGTAAAATGGTATAGCCGAGGCTCTGTGCAACCGGGATCAGGATCT
>NZ_JBDWPJ010000190.1:0-17467 GCF_039971195.1 Pseudophaeobacter sp. | reverse complement strand
TGGGCCGTGACGGGGTTGCGGCCAATCCGCAACAGGCCTGGATGCTGCTGAGCCGCGCTGCTGCCGAAGGCGCGCCAGGGGCCAGCTATGCTCTGGGGCAGATGCTGGAACAGGGGTTGCACCAGCAGGCGGATTTCACTGCGGCGGTCAAAATGTACCGACAGGCGGTTGAACAGGGCAGTGCCCCGGCGCAGCAGCGCCTTGGCACCCTGGCCATGACCGGAGATCTTGACGGCATGATGGCGCCCCATCGCATGGTGCCCTGGGTGGCGCTTTTGGCTTCTGAAGACCTGCCGGAGGCCCGGAACTGGCTGCAGTTGCAGGCCGAGGCGGGGCTGCGTCCGGCGCAGGCCTCCTATGGGCAGGCGCTGCTGGCAAGTGGCGATGCCGAGGCGGCCGCGCCCTGGCTGACCCGCGCGGCCGAGGCGGGTGATGTGGAGGCTCAGCATCAGTTGGGACGCCTGTATATCCAGGGCGAGGGGCTGGCGCAGGACTATGTGCAGGCCCATAGCTGGCTCAATGTGGCGGCGGCGGGGGGCAGCACGGCGGCTTTTGAGATGCGCGCCGTGGTGGCGGATCTGATGACGCCGGAGCAGGTGGCTGAGGCCCAGGCACTGGCCCGGCAGTTCTTTGCCACTGCCAGGCCGGGCGGGGCGGGCGAATGACCCCGGCGCGCAGCCCGCAGCGCCTGCGCCTTATCCGGCAGATCGGGGTCTCTTTGCTGCTTTGGGGCGCTGCGGCGGCCCAGGCACAGGCGCAAGTACAGACACAACAAAGCGCTCCGCAGCGGGCGGTTCCAGTCCTGCAAGAGAGCGCCAATGCCTTTGATCAGCTGCGCGCCCAGGCCGAGGCAGGCCATGCTGAGGCGCAGTATCTGCTGGGGGATCAGCTGCAGCGCGGCCTGGGGCCTCTGCAGGATTATGCCGCGGCGGTGCAGTGGTTCCGCCTGGCCGCCGATCAGGGCGTCAGTGCCGCCCAAAGCCGTCTGGGACAGACCTATCTGCAGGGGCTTGGGGTGCCACGGGACCCGAGCCTGGCGCTGCACTGGCTGCAGCGGGCCGCCGCCTCCGGCCAGGCTGAACCGCTGTTCCACCTGGCCAGCCTGCTGGAACAGGGCCCTGAGGGCATCGCCGACCCCGCCCGCGCGGCGCAGCTTTATCGCCGGGCGGCGGATCTGGGCCACCTCGAGGCCGCCGTCAGCCTTGGGGTGCTCTATCAAAACGGCAGCGGGGTGGCGCAGGACCCGGGCCGGGCGCGCCAGCTTTATGAAGCACCGGCCGCAGCAGGCCATGCCCGGGCGCAGAACAATCTGGGCCTGATCTATGTCCGCGGCGCGGGGGTGGCACAGGATTACCTCCGGGCCGCAGAGCTGTTTCAGGCCGCCGCTGATCAGGGGCTGGTAATGGCGCTGAACAACCTGGGCACCCTTTATGAAAACGGCTTTGGCGTGGCGCTGGACGAGGCCCGCGCCGAGGCGCTCTATCGCCAGGCGGCGGATCTGGGCCGGGGGGGCGCTACGCTGATCAGCCGGACCCGCCCCGGTGCGATTTACCCTGCAGGGGTGGATTATCCGCAGACCACTGATGCAGCTCTTGCCGCCCTGCAGAGCCGCGCCCAGACCGGTGCGCCACTGGCGCAGTTCCAGCTTGGCTGGCTGATCCTGCAACCTGCAACAGTTGCGGAACCGGCGCTGCAGCGCCAGGCGGTGCAGCTGCTGCAGGCCGCAGCCCAGGCCGGGCAGGCCGAGGCCATGGGCAATCTGGCGCTGCTCTATGTCGAGGGACGGCTGCTGCCGCAGGACTATATGCTGGCCTATATGTGGCTGGTGCTGGCGATTGCTGCCGGCCAGCCAGAGGCACCAGCGCTGGCCAGCAGTCTGGCGGCGCAGATCCCGGCGGCGCAGATTGTCGAGGCCCAGCAGCGGGCCCGAACCCTGGTGCTGCAGCAGCCCTGAGACAGCGCTACCTACTGGGGCCTCAGCACGAAAAACCGCCGCCCCAATTGGAGCGGCGGTTTTCCTGAGCCTCTGCGGCGGCTGGCCTGATCAGAAGTCGAGGCGCAGCCCGTGTTCGAGCGTCAGCGAGTCTGTATCCGACTGTGGCATCGACAGGCGGGTCACCACCGCGCCCTGATCATTGGCAAAGCGGCGTTCGCGGTGCAGATCCAGGCTGAGCCGGTCGGTGGCATCGACCTTTTCATAGTCGATCTCAAAGCTGAAGCTGAGCCCGGTCATCGGGTTGAACAGCTCGTGGCTAAAGCCCAGCCCCAGCCCGCAGTCCAGATCGCTGTCATAGGAGGAGACCTCGCAGATCAGGCGCGGGGTCACGGCGATGCGGCTGGAGATGCCACGGGGATCCTCGCTGGCCAGACCGGCAAATTCCACCTCGGCAAAGAGCCGCCCGCCATCGTAGTTGGGCAGATCAATACTGCCGGTATTGACATGGCCCAGCTGCCGGGCGGTGACATCGGCATCGCCGACCAGCGCATAGGCCAGATCCAGGCCAATACGCGGGGTAATCACCATGCTCTCCAGTTTATGCTCCCCAGAAAGTGCAACCCCGGCATAGGCGGCGGCATATTCATAGCTGCCATCGGCCTGGATGGCGCCGGATCCGGTGGCAAAATTGAGATCAAAGCGGTGATGACCAAAGCCCCCGGCGGCATAGTAATCCAGGAACAGCCCCGCGCCCAGCCGGCGGGCGCCATAGAGCCCGGCATTGACGCCAATGCCATTGATATGGCCATCCGCCAGCCCGGTGACATTGGTCCGGGTGAGATAACCGCCCCAGAACTTGCCGCGCAGATCCCGTTCCGACAGGAAGCGCTCGCGCTGGTTGGCAAATTGCACCAGCCCCTGGGTGCCGATATTCTCGGTGCGCGACAGGCTGAAGCTGCCGGACAGAATATTGCGGCTGCCGGTGGCGCAATTATAGACATCATAGCCAAAATTACCCTTGCTCTGGCCGGTGCCGCCCTGGGTCTGGATGCTGCCATCGACGTCAAAACTGGCCAGGGCCCCACAGCCCAGGCCGTCCTCGCCCTCCTGCAGCCGTGACAGGGCCCCCTTGGCGATGCCGCTGAAATAGCGCTGCTGGGCAACAACGGTCTGCTCCAGATCGTTTTTCAGCACTGCGGTCAGCGGTGCCCGGATCTGGGCGATCAGATCATCAGAGACCGAGACCTGGGCCAGGGTCAGCGCAAAGGCATCATAGGCCAGATCCGCCGAGCTCACCGTGACGGTGGGCTGGCAGCTGTGGCTGCCCTCGGCGATATTGTCCTCAATGGCCGTGATGGTCAGGCTCTGGCTGCTGGCATAATTGACGCTGGTAAAGGTCAGCACCGCAGGGGAGACGTTGCACTGGGCATCGCCGGCAAAGGTGAGCACCACATTCTGCCCCGGTTGCCCCAACAGTCTGAACGACATCGCCGCAGTGTCGCTGCCGCCCTCGCTGGCGGTGAGATCATCATTGCTGACCGCAACAGAGGCGCTGTCATCATCAAACAGCGTGCTGCTGGCGATCAGATTGGCCGGGGTCGTAGAGAGCCGCACATCCGTCGCCCCGGAGGTGAGCGCGGTGAGGGTCAGGATCACGGTTTCACTGCCCTCGATCAGCCCGTCCTCGAGCACCGGCAGATCCACCGTGACCGAGGTGCTGCCCGCCGGGATGGTGACGCTGCCCGAGGGTGCGGTGTAATCCACCCCGGAGGTGGCGGTGCCGCTCATGGTATAGCTGATGACACTGTCCTGACCCGAAACCAGGGTCTGACTGATGGTAACAGTGATGCCATCGGTGGCCGCGCCATTGGCCTCGGCGCCGGTATCGCTGGTGCTGGCCGAGATCTCCTTGAAGACCTGGCAGCTGGTCATCGGGATATTATTGGCCAGCACATGGGGATCGCCCGCCTCAATCACAAAGGTATCGTAAAATACCGGGTTGGCCGCCAGGGAGGTATCCGCCAGCAGCCCGGTGGACCCCACCTGGGTCGAGCCCAGCACAGCCGGGTTGGCGGGCAGCAGCGTAGTCACATCCAAAGAGCCGGAAGTGAGCCGCGCGGTGCTGGCGACGCCAGAGCTGGGATAGCTATAGGCAACGCTATAGGTGCCGGGCACCAGGGCAAACCACTGGTATTCCCCGGTGGAGCCATCGCGCACGATATTGATGTTGTTGGAGATCCCGACCGAACTGTTGGAGCCGCTTGGCCCGGTGACGGTGATGCCGCCGCCCGAGAGGATCCGGCCATCGTCTTCGCAGTAGAAATAGCCCTGCGGATCATAATCGGCGCTGTCGACAATACCATCGCCATCGCGGTCGGCTGAGCTGCTTTCGAGATTGTCAGCGACGCCATCGCCATCGGTATCGGCAGGTGGGCTGGGGTCGGGCGTGCCGGTCAGATCCGCCTCAACGGTGAGGCTATTGCTGACCTGGTTGCCATTGCCGCCGCCATCTGTGGCGCTGTCGGCGGGCAGGCTGATCGTCACCGTGCCATCGTGATCCGGGGTGACGGTGACAGAATAGCTGGCGCCACTGCCCGACAGGCCAGAGGCCGTGCCATTGTCGATGGTGAAATCGGCCTCGGCCAGGCCGGTGACGCTGGCGCTGAAGCTCAGGGTGACCGCAAAGGCGCTGCTCTGGGCTGCTGCTGGCCCGGCCAGGGTGGCGCTGGGGCGGCTGGTGGTCTTGCTGGCGCTGTCGGTGATCACCGGGGCGACATGGCCCTGGCTGCCGGTCACCGTCACGGCCAGACCAATGGTGCCATCGCCGAGCCCGGAGAGATCCAGCCCGCTGACGGTTTCCGTGGTGCTGCTGATGCTGCCGCTGCCGGTGACGGCGCTGCCGCCGCCCGAGGAGGTCAGGCTATAGCTGTAGCTGGCCCCGACCTCGGCATTGGCAAAGGTAAAGCTGACGGCGCTCTGATTGGCCAGACCGATGGGGTCCTGATCCAGGGAGACGCTGGTGGCGGTGGCCACCAGGGTGGCCACGGCGGTGCTCGACAGGCCCAGCGAAGAGGTGAGATTGCCACTGGTATTGACATATGTGCCACCTACTGTGGCCTTCAGATCCACCGCGACACTGCAGCTGGCACCGGCCGGGGCCGTGCCACCGGTATAGGTGAGGGTGCTGCTGCCTGCCACCGCGGTGGCACTGCCGCCGCTGCAGGTCACCGCCAGATTGGGCGGGGTAGCGATAATCAGCCCGGCGGGCAGGCTATTGCTGAAATCCAGGCTTGAGGCCGCCAGGGCGGAACTGGTATTGTCGATGGTAAAGGTCGCGGTGCTGGTGCCGCCCTGGTTGATCGTTGCCGGAGAGACCGCCTGGGCAAAGCCGGGGGGCGGTTCCACGGAAAACCCGGCGCTGGCGGCATTGGCGGCAAAGGTGCCATTGGCGGTCAGGGTGCTGGTGGTGCTGGTATAGCTGCCCGGGGTGGCGGCAGCGGGCGCGGTGACCGTCAGGGTGATGGTGCAGCTTTCACTGGCGGCCAGTAGCCCGTTTTCGAGGCTGATCTGGCCGCTGCCGGAGACAGTTGATCCGGCGCCGCAGAGATTGCTGCCGGTGCCGCCGGAGACCACCATGCCGCTGAGCGCGCTGTCCAGATCATCGGAAAACCGCAGCCCCGACAGGCTGGTACTGCTGTCGGTATTGGTGATCACATAGGTCAGGGTGCTGCTGCCCGCCGGGGCCATGGCCGCCGGGGTAAAGCTCTTGGTGAAACTGGGCAGCTCAAAGGCGCTGATGGTGAGCGATGTGGTCGCCGCAGGGCCGCTGATGGTCAAGCCAGCGGCATCGCCGCTCACGGCGCTGGTGGAGCTTGAATAGATATTGGCGCTGGCGCCGCCGGGCACCGCGAGGCTGGCGCTGAAGCTGCAGCTGGCGCCAGCCGCGAGGCTGCCGGAGGTGAAGCCGAGCGTGCCGGTGCCGGTCAGGCCGGAGCCGGCGCCGCAGATATTGGACTGGCTGCCAGAGGTCGAGGCCAGCCCGGTGAGCAGCCCATCAAGATCATCGCTGAAAGCCAGATTGGCCAGCGCCTTGGTACTGTTGAGATTGGTCAGGGTGTAATTGACGGTCACCGTGCCGCCGGGGGCCGTCGGATCACTGCTATAGGATTTGACCAGCTGCACCAGGGCGGAATCCACCAGCAGTGTCTCGGTCATGGCAGGCAGGGCCACCGGGTTGCCCCCCACCGTTGCGGAGACGCTTGAGCTGAGCAGCTGGTAGCTGCCATCGCTGGCCCCGGCGGGCACCAGCAGGTCGACCGAGAAGCTGCAACTGTCTGAGGCCGGAATTTCCAGGCCGGTAAAAGTACCAAAGGTGGTGCCGCTGGCAGCGCTGCCGCCGCCACAAAAACCACCGGCAGGCAGGGCACTGGCCGCCAGACCCGAAAGGGCGGCGCTGTAGTTTTCCGTAAAGAACCCGGCGGTATAGGCGGCGCTGGGGTCTGGGTTGGTCAGCGTATAGGTCAGGGTCACGGTCTCGCCGGGCAGGGCTGAACTGGGGCTCAGACTATGGCTGCTCACCAGCGGCTGGGCGGTCAGCACCTGCAGGCTGTCACTGGCCGCCGGCACCGACAGGGCCTCGCCGCCGGCTGTGCCGGTCAGCGGGGTGCTGGTGGTGCTGGTATAGGTGCCATTGGCAGCCCCGCCGGGGATCGAAACGGTGGTGACGATGCTACAGCTGGCACCGGGGTCCAGGCTGCCGAGGGTATAGTCAAGGCGGCTATTGCCGGCAAAGAGCCCGGCGCTGCCGCCGCAGCCATTGCTGGTGATGCCCAGGGTGGTGCCCGTCAGGAAGCCATCAAGATCATCGCTGAAGCCGAGGCCGGTGGCCGTGGCGGGGGATTCCGCCGCCGAGGTGAGGGTATAGGTCAGGGTGGCGGTACCGCCGGCCCCCACCAGATCCTCGCTGAAGACCTTGACAAAGGTGAGATTGGCGCCGCCCTCCACCTGTAGGGTGGCACTGGCGGGCAGGGCGCTCACCGTGCTGCCGCCGACACTGGCGGTCAGGGTGCTGCTGCTGAAGGGATAGCTGCCCGGTGGCACCGCCGCGTCCACATTCAGGAGCAGGTCAAAGGTACAGCTGCTGCCCGCAGTGAGATTTGCCCCGGTGACGCTCAATTCAAATTCATCGAGATTTGGCACCGCCAGCGAGAAGGTGCTGCCTGCGCCGCAGTCCCCCGGGGAGGGCAGGGTATTCATCGAGACCCCGTTGCTGCCGGTGATGGCGCTGATGCCATCGGTAAAGGCCATGGCGCTGAGGGTCTGAGCGCTGTTGGGGTTGGTGATGGTATAGCGCAGGGTGGCGATGCCACCGGGGGCGGTGGGGGAGGCCACAAAGGCCTTGCTGAACTGCGGCGCCAAGCCGCCATCGCCCAGCACCCGCAGGGTGGTGCTGGCCACACGGCCGGTATAGGGGCTGCCATCCAGGTCCGCGCTGATGGCGCTGGTGCTATTGGTATAGACCCCCGAGGCAGCGGCGGCCGGCACCAGCAGAGTGACATCAAAATCGCAGCTGGCTTCGGCGGCCAGCGTCGCTCCGCTCAGGGTCAATGTGCTGCTGCCACTGAGGCTTGATCCCGGCCCGCAAAACCCATCTGCGGGCAGCGCTGTTGCCGCCAGCCCCGCCAGCATCGCGTTGAGATCATCACTGAAGCTGATATTGGTGGCAGTGGCGGTCCGGCTGGTATTGCTGAGGGCAAAATTCAGCGTCACAGAGGCGCCTGCGCTGGCCTGCGAAACATCGAAGCTTTTGACAAAGCCCAGCCCATCGGCAGGCGGGGTGTTGACGGTGAAATCAACCACCTTGGTCTCGGTTGTCACCGGGGAGCCAAAGCCCTCCGCTACCGTCAGCGTACTGCTCACCACATGGTCCGCCGGGGTGTCGCCGGTGATGACAGCGGTGATGGTACAGGAATAGGTTCCCTCGGCGTTCAGCGGGGTACCGTCAAAGCTGAGCACGCCGCTATCGGTATCTGCTGTCAGAACGCCAGAGCAGCCTGCTGTGGTGGTGCCGTCAAAGGGGTTGGTAAACTCCAACCCCGTCGGCAGGGTCATGTTCAGATCGGTGGTGCGCCAGTCCGCAAAGACAGGGGAGGCTGGGATCACCACATCAAAGGAATAGCTCAGGGTGGCGGTGCTGCCGGGATCCACGGCGCCGGGGCTGACCGAGGCGAGGAAATTATAAGCGCTGGCATTGACCACCAGATCATCGGTGGCAGTGCTGCTATTGCCCAGCGAGGAGGTCAGATCACCCGTGGTTAAGCTATGGGTGGTCACGGTGCTGGAGGTGACCGGCAGGGAAATCATACAGATCTGTCCGGCGCCCAGACGACCATCGCTCACGGTGATGCTGGCAGAGCCACTAACGGCGGTCAGACTGCTGTTGGTACAGCTATTGCTCTGGCTGCCGTCGGCAATGGTCACCCCGGTCGGCAGGGTGGCGCTAAAGGCCAGATCCGAGGCCCCGGTCGGGCCGGAACTGTTGTCGATGGTGAAGGTGAGAGAACTCTCCCCCCCAGCGGTGATACTGTCGGGGCTAAAGAGTGCCGTGAAACTCGGCGCCGCCTGCGCCTGGGCCAGACCGGGCAGCACCAGCAAAAAGCCTGCAACAAGCAGATGTGAAAAGCGGCGCAGCAAATCGGTCATGGGATATCCCGGCAGTATCAGAGGTCGTTGAAATCTAAATCAAACCCGCGCGCGGCAGCTTGCAGGGTCGCGCCATAGGGTAGGGCGGCAGGGCGGCGCACAGCAATGGCGCATTTTCAAAAGGACTAAATTTTCCCTGACTGTCGCAGATTGGCCAGTTTTTGCCGATGCAACCCAGGGGCGCAGTGGGATCCAGCGCGGCGCAGGGGAAATTTTCACCTGATTGCGGCGGGTTAGTCGGCCTGATCCCAGCCTGGCCTCAGCCGGAAAGGCGCGCCAGCGAATCCGCTGTCAGCGCGGCTCCGATGTTGATTCGGGCTTCAGTCAGGCCTGATTCTGTGGCGCTCAGCAGGCCGGGGGATCACTCGCGCTGGCGCCTCACCTGATAGAGGCTGCCAGCGCGCAGCGGCCCCTGGATCCGGGTCTCGCTGCCATCGGGCCAGCGGATGCGGGCGGCGTCAGCCACGTGCCCCGCGCCGAGGCCAAAATGCGCCCGTGGCGCATCATAGCTCATAAAGCCGCCGCCCAGCTGCAGATCGCGGCTCTGCACCAGACCCATCCCCGCTTCCGGGGGCATCTCCAGGCTGATACGGGCGCCGATCCCATCCCGGTTGCCCTGATGATCCTGCAGCTGAAACACCAGCCCGGGCTGCTGCGTGTTATTGCGAAACAGGGTCAGCGGGCCATTGACCGGATGGGTCACCAGATCCAGATCGCCATCCCCGTCCAGATCAAACTGGCTGGCGGCAGCGGTCATCAGGTAATCCTCCAGCCCCGCCGGCCCCGAGGCCTCTTCAAAACCGCCCTGGCCGCTATTGCGGAAGAACAGATTGGAGGGGGAGACCTCGTTGGGCACCCAGGTGCCATTGACAATATAAAGGTCCTGCCAGCCATCCTGATCATAATCCGCCACCTTGCTGTCCCAGCTCCAGCCGCCAACCTCGAGCCCGCGCGCCGGGGCGGTATCTGCGTAGCGCTGCCCCTGCCATTCCAGCAGCACATTGGCGCGCAGGATCTGCGGATGGCTGAGGGCAACCTCCTCGGCCAGGGGCGCACGGCTGGGTTTGAAATGCAGATCACAATAGGCCCGCGGCACTGCCTGATGGGCCGGGATCAGAGCACAAAGACTGGCATCGCGTTTCTGAATGGCCAGATCCTTGATCAACATGGCTTTGCACGCGCCCTGGTTGTGTTGATCCAGGGTCTGGCAGCGCGCCGCATAAGAAGGATCAAACCTGTTGCCGGATTTATACCAGCGCTTGATCGCCATGTTCTGCTGGCAGGTGGCCTTGGCGGCACTGTCCTCTATGGCTTCGCAATAAAGCCCGAGCGGTTGCATCTTCAGCCGCTCCGACACCCCGGAAGAGCGCCCGGCGATCTGGGCCAGATAGATCTCGGCGCGGCCATCATTGAACAGATCCGCCACCGAGACCGACATGGTGGTGGTGGTGGTATGGGGGATCAGCCCCTCGGGCTGGGTCAGCATGGTCAGATTGCCCTGGCCATCGCCGCGGTAAAAATAATCGGGGATGTCAAAATCATTGCCGACAATCAGATCCTGCGCCCCGTCGCCGTCAAAATCGCTGAACAGCACCGAGAGGGTCTCGCCGGGGATGCCGGGCAATTCGCGAAACAGGGTGCCGCTCAGCTGCCCATCGGGGTTGAAGATGACCCGGTTGCGGGATTCCTCGCCCGGAATGCGCCGGTACCAGCCCGCCGCCCAGTTCCCAAGCCCGAGATCAAGATAGCCATCGCCATCCAGATCGGCAAAGCTCAGCGCCATGGAGAGCGGGGTATCGGCGCGGTTCTGCACCAGGCGGGGCGGGGTGGCGCCAAAGCTGCCGCCATGGTTGCGCCACCAGAAATTGCCCTCCAGATAGCTGGCCAGGAACAGATCCTGCCAGCCGTCATTGTCGATATCCACCAGCACCGCGTTAAAGACATGCAGATCCGCCAGAGCGCCAAGATCCAGGGCCACCCGGGCAAACTGCCCGCTGCCGTCGTTTTTATATAGATAAAGCCCGACCTCGGTGGAGGCCACGGCCAGGTCGATATCGCCATCGCGGTCAAAATCGCCCGAGGACAGGCTGCGCCCCTCCCAAAAGGGCGGCCACATATCGCGCATGGAGAATTCCAACGGTTTGTCGATGCCGATACGCGCGGCCTCGGCGCGGCTGAACAGGGTTTCGCCCGCCGGGCTGGGCGGCGCCAGGGGCTGCATGGTGATCTTGATCTCTGCCGCATCCGCACTGGTGACCTGTGGCAGCGGCTCACCCGCTGGGGTGGTTTCAAGGGTGGCGGCCTGGGCGGCGCCCCAGAACAGGCTACCGCCGTTGGGGCTGGGAGATGTCAGGGCAGGGGTCTGTGGCGCCGCCTGGCTTTGCAGCAACATCTCCAGGGCGCGCTGGCTTTGCCAGTGGTGATAGCCCTGGGCACCGAGCCCGGCCAGCACCCCGAGGCTGGCAATGGCCAAGGCCATCAGCCCGGCCAGCCGCAGCCCCAGCATCTGCCGGATGATAAAGAAGGAATAGATCGAAAAACTGCCTAAGGTAAGCAGCAGCGCCATGACATAGCCCTGGGCCAGGCCGCTGGCGATCAAGACACCGCAGAGCACCACGTCAAACCCCATGGGCACCGGCAGGAACAGCCCCACCAGGGCAATCACCACCAGGAGGCCAAAGGCAAAGGGCAGCCCGGTGATCAGATCGGCGGGCAAAAGCGTGGCCACCAGCGCGCCGAGAAACCCGGCCGCCAGCATCAAGGGCACGGTCAGCCGCAGCAGATACCACAGATTGCCCAGATAGGATTTTGTCACCTCCCAAAGCGCCCGCAGCAGGCCTTCGCCTGAACTGTCTTTACCTGTGCTGTCTTCAGCTGTCGCCAGCTCCGCCGCGCTCCAGCTCTGTGGTGGTGGGGGCGGGATACTGGCGGCGGCTGAGATCCCCGGTTGATCGGCAGCGGGCAGCAAGCGGCAGAGCAGTGGCACCAGGCCGAGGATCACCACCAGCGACAGCGCCACCTTCACCACCACCATATAAAGCGGCACCAGCGTCAGCAGCATGGTCAGCACCACAAAGTTCAGGCTGGGAGAGGCCACCATGGCGGCCAGCGCGGTTTCCGCCCGCATGCCAGAGGCATAGAGCCCGCGGCCAATGGGGGCGGCGCAATTGGCACAGACCCCGAGCGGCGCGCCAAGCCCCAGGCCCAGGAGGGAATTGGCCAGGCGGCTGTCAAAGCTGCGACGGCGCAGATAGCCCAGGGCGGTCATAAAACCGGCGCCAAACAACAGGCCAAATGTCATCCCCTGCTTATTGGTATAAAGCCAGTTCAGGGTTGAATAAAACACCCGCTCAATCAGGCTCATGCTGGCGTTGAGGGGGAATCTGGCCTCAAAACTCAGCGGGTCTTCGAGCTGGATTGCGCCTGACATCAGCAGTTTTTCATTCAGCGCCGGATAGCGCGACCCGGTCCAGAACAGCCAGCAGAGCAGCCCGAGAAACAGCACCGAGAGGGCAAAGCGCAGCCCAAAGCGGATGCCAAATCGGGCGCCGAGGGCAGCGGTGCCCCCCCGTGGCGAGGGGCTGGACAGGGGCTTTGCAGGCACGGGGTTCTCGCAGTCTTGGATCAGGCAGTCTTGGGTCAGAATGGCCGCTGTTGCCAGGCGGCCTCATAAGGGGGCTGGGCTCAGGCTAGAGCCCGCCGCCGCCCTTGCCAAGCGGCTTCGTGACGCGGGCCAGAGCGGATTTGTGAAGGGACAGCACATGAAAAACGCGCGCCCTCGGGCGCGCGCAGATATTCCCGAACCAGTCCTTGTCTTTGTCCTCAGCGCTCCCGCACCAGGGCCAAGGACTGTTCGCTTCAGCCTTCGTTCAGGCGGGTTTCCAGCTCGGAAATCCGGCTGTTCAGCTGTTCGATATAGATATGTGCGGTTTCCAGCTCGTTCAGCATCCGCAGCATTTTCTCCGAGACATTGACAGGAATGCCCGGACCGGTTGGGCCCACAGCCGGCAGGTGCTTATCGGCCCACATCTCGGCGGCGTGCTCTTCGATCGAGGGCACCTGATAGACCTCGGGGTCAAACACCGCGTCACAGGGATCTACAGCCGTACAGGCGCCGCCACCGCCGGTGGTGATCAGATTGCCGGGGATAATCATATTGCCGTTTTCAAACAGTTCCATCTCGGCGACGCCGGTGCCGTCAAAGGACAGCCGGAAGGTGCCATCGGCCAGCACCATTTTGAGATCGGGACCGACATGAGAGCTGTCAGAGAGCAGAACATTCACCAGCCCTGCATTGGAGAGTTTGACGCTGCCGCCGCCATCAACCAGCAGATTGCCGCCGCCAGTGATATGGGTATCCCCGCGCACTTCCATCAGGGCGGTCGGGGCGGTGGCAGTATCGGTGCTTTCGATCAGCATACCATTGCCAAGGAGATGCAGCCCGGCATCCGGGGAGGCTGTGCCCAGGCCCACATCACCATCGGTATCGACATAAAGCGCATTGTTGGGAGCCGCGGGACGGATCTTGAATGGGATACGGCTGCCATTGGTGGCATCGCGAACAAAGAAATTGGTCTCATTGCCGGCCACATCCCAGCTCTGTGGGGTAAAGCCGGAAGAACCATCCTGCTCCAGGCGCAGGGCCGGACTGTTGCCCCCTCTCACATGCAGATCAAGAACCGGGGTCGCGGTGCCAAAGCCCACATGGCCGGAATTTTGGACAAAGACCGAATGTGAGGGCGCGCCGGAAATGATGGTCAAGGGGGTCTGGCTGGTATCGATGTTATCAACCGAGAATTTGTTCTGCCCGCCATTACCGCTGTCATTGAAAGTCAGCTGCCAGTCCACGGTGGGGAAGCTGGAGGTGGTTGAGGTATCCACGGCGTGGATGCGCAGGTTGTTTTCCTTCATCCGGATGGTGTCAAAGCCAAAGCTCTCGCCGTTGACACAGTCGTTCCCGACACAGATGCTTTGGTTAACGATCAAATCATCAAGGATCACCTGATCCGCCTGGGCGGTTCCGGCCATCAGGCCCAGGCTGCTGACACCTGCAATGAGACCGCGCTGAAGTGAAAATACCATCTGAAAATTCCTTTGTGATGCGGCGCAGATCTGGCTGCGGCGCGGCGTGTTGGGGTCAGTCTTCCTGGATCTCTTCGGGGGTGATAATCACCCCGCGCGAGACCACAAAAGACCCATTCATGTAAAAGGCCTTGGCCTGTGAACTGGCGATTTCTGCCCGGCCATTGTCGATCGGGTTGGCGATCTCGACCTGCTCCTCGGTGGCGGCCTTCAGCTCGTAGCGATAGATGCCATCCAGGGTGGCGCCGCGCTCCAGCTCAAAAACCGGGGTGCCAGAGGCCGCAAAGACTTCGGTCACCTTGCCATTGGGCGCAGAGACCACCAGCTGCGCATTGCTGAGGCCAGACCAGTTTTCAAACCAAACGGCGTTGGAATTATGTTGTTCGACCGGGTCCACAGTCAGGGCGGTCGCGGCGGTGGCCAGGCCAAGGCCCAGACTCAGGCCCAGCCCGATCAGGCGAGATCTTGTTGCATATGGCATCGTCTAAGGCCTCTCCTTCGGAACATCCTGTTGGCATGGCGTGCAGAGTTCCGGCCCCGTGTTGGCGTAACCGCGCCTGCAATCTGCGTAAGACTAAAGGAAAAATTTAAACTTTTTAAGGTTTTTTTTACCCACAGGAAAATTGCCCGACACCAAGATCAGGCGGGAACAGGCTGTGCCGCGCTCTTCTACAAAAGACCGGCACTGCTGAAGACCCCGAAGAAGTTACCGATGATATTGGAGATGGTCAGCGCATCATTGATCGGCGATTCCGTTGCGATCACCAGATCTCCTGGGTTGATCTGGAATTGCCGGGCCGAAAACAGCCCATCCGCCGAGGTCAGATCCAGGCTGAACACCACCCGGGTCTGGCGCGGGCCCCGCACCCCAGGGGCCACCGCACCATCGGTATATTCGCGCAGCACCAGCAGGCCCTGCGGGTCCGCCCGACCATCCTGAAAGCCGCCAGAGATCGACATCGCATCCATCGCCGACATCTCATCCTTGGAGAAGATATGCAGATCTTCCTTGCCGGTGGCGCCAAAGGAGAGGAAATAGCGCTCATCCTCTTCGACAAAGACCCGGTCGCCGCCGCGCAGCAGGGTGTCGCGGCGCGGATCATTCAGCAGCGCATCCACCGAGGTGCCATAGATGCTCTGGCCGCGCACCAGGCGGATCTGCGGATTGTTCAGGCTGGCGCTGATACCGCCGCCCATGGAGATCAGCCCCATCACCGAAAAATTCCGGTTTGGCATCGGATAGGTGCCGGGATTGGCCACACCGCTGACCAGATCCACCGAATTGTTGCGCCCCTCGGCCATATCCAGCTGCAGCTGCGCCGAGGGCACGATGCTCTCCAGCTCTGTCTGCAACCGTTCGCGGGCCAGTTCCGGCGTCAGCCCCAGCACATTCACATTGCCCACATAGGGCATAAAGATGGTGCCATTGGCCGCCACCCGCACATCCTGCAGCTGCACCATTTTCTCCTCAACCGAGGTGAGCAGGGAGTTGTCGCTGCTGTCCCAGATCCGCAGGGTCAGCTTGTCGCCGGGCTGAATGATCTGAGTCTTGGCGCCATTGCTGGCATTGATCCAGCCCAGCCGCTCCTGTTTGCCGGTGGCGGGCCATTGCGCCACCGTTGGCAGGAAGGCGCGATTGACCGCATAGAGCGCAAAATCCGCATTGGCATCCGCCGATTGCTTGAGAATCTCTTCGCTGGCGGGGGCCCCGCCGGGCAGACGCCCGCAGGCCACTGGCAACAAGAGAAGGCTGACAGCAGCAAGCAGGGGAAACAGATAGCGCATAGAGGCTCTTTTCAGGAATGGTCTTGATTTTTGGTGTCCGCAAGATACTGGGCTAGGACAGCGCGTCAACTACAGGGCGCACTTCGTACAAACAGAGGCGATATATGGGTTTTCCGGTCACAGTTGTTCTTGGCGCTTCGGGGCGGATTGGCACCCTGCTGCGGCACTGCTGGCCGCAGCTCTACAGCAGTCCGGAAATAGCCAGCGCCCTCCGCTGGCAAAGCCGACGCCCCCTCCCGCCCTCTCTTCTCCCTGTGACCACGGCTGAGCACATCGCCCTGCTGGATCCGCTGACCGATCCCAAAGGCCTTGCGGCGCTGATCTCGGGCGCCGATCAGGTGCTCTGCCTGGCGGGGGCGATTCCGGGGCGCGGCGGCGATCTGGCGGATAATGCCCGGCTTGCCTGCGCCACGGTGCAGGCCGCGGCGCGGGCAGCTGAGACCTCGGGGCGCCCGGCGCCGCGGGTGCTGCTCAGCTCTTCGGCGGCCATCTATGGCAATCAGCCGGGGGTGTTGGCCGAGGACTGCGCGCCCAACCCCGCCAATGCCTATGGGCAGGCCAAGCTGGAGATGGAGCAGCAGGCCCAGGCCCTCGGCGCAGAGCTGGGGGTGCCGGTCACCGCGCTGCGCATTGGCAATATCGCCGGGCTGGACGCGATCCTTGGCGGCTGGCAGCCAGGCTTTTGCCTCGATCAGTTTGCCGATGGGCGCAGCCCGCGGCGCAGCTATATCGGCCCGCGCAGCCTGGCCGAGATCCTGGCCCGGCTGCTCTGCACTCCGGATCTGCCCGCAGCGCTGAACCTGGCCCAGCCCGGCCTGGTGGAGATGGCGGATCTGCTGCGCGCCGCCGCTCTGCCCTTTGACCGGTGCCCGGCGCCTGCGACGGCCATTGCCGAGGTCGCCCTCGATCTGCAGCTCCTGATGCGGATACTGGGTCAGATCCCGCAGGCGGATGCGGCGCAGATGCAGGCGGAATGGTCCATGATAGAGCCTGTTTTTGCCAAGAAACCAGCCGGTCCCAAAGACCCTATCCAAAGCAAGGAGCCGCGCAGCTGATGACCTGGCGCAAACGTCTTTTTGATCTCTTCTTTGTCACCCTGCTGATCGTGATCCTCGGGCCCATCCTGCTGGCGGTGCTGCTCTGGCTGTTGTGGAAAGAGGGGCGGCCGGTGTTTTATATCGCCGAGCGGATGACCACCCCGACACGGGGCTTTGGCCTGTGGAAACTGCGCACCATGACCCTTGCGCAGGACGACACCGGGGTCTCGGGGGGCGACAAGGCCGCCCGCATCACCGCAACCGGCGCCTGGCTGCGCTCCAAACGCCTGGATGAGTTTCCGCAGCTGTGGAATATCCTCAAGGGGGATCTCTCCTTTGTCGGGCCACGGCCGCCGCTGCGGCAATATGTCGAAGCCAACCCCGAGATCTACAGCGCGGTGCTGAAATCGCGCCCCGGCGTCACCGGTCTGGCCTCGATCACCTATCACAAACATGAGGCGGCGCTTTTGGCGCGCTGCACCACCGCCGAGGAAACCGATGCGGTCTATAGCCGGGTCTGCATCCCCGCCAAGGCGCGGCTGGATCTGATCTACCAACGCCATCAGAACATGTGTTTTGACTTTGATCTGGTGTTTCAGACCATTGGCAATATCTTCCGGCGCGGGTAAGGCGCGGGCCACTGGTTTTGCTTTGTCGCGGCAGCTATGGCAGAAACGACGGGTAACCCGTATTTTTGTAGTTATTTTTCAGGACATCTCTCATGCGTAAAAAAGTGACCAAAGCGATTTTTCCGGTTGCCGGTCTTGGCACCCGGTTTTTGCCCGCGACCAAATCGGTGCCCAAGGAAATCATGACCCTGGTGGACCGCCCTTTGGTGCAATATGCCATCGACGAGGCGCGCGCCGCCGGGATCAAGGAATTCATCTTTGTCACCTCGCGCGGCAAGGGCGCGCTGGAGGATTAT
>NZ_JBDWPJ010000189.1:0-6734 GCF_039971195.1 Pseudophaeobacter sp. | reverse complement strand
ATGGCCCATGTGAACCGGGTCCAGCGGGCCGCACAGGCAAAGTAACGCGCCAATTCACCTCTGCGGGGCAATCACTACGCAGTCCCAACCTTGCTCGACCAAAGGTCGAGCAGCGCCCGTCCACCCCCATGGGCGGGCGCTTCGCTTCCGCCCGCGGACAAGCGCCAGAGCCTCCGAAGCTCCTGAAAATCCTAGTCGCCCCCGGTCCAAGACTCTTTTGCGCGATCCCATTCGCGTTTCAGGAAGTAGAGAACTGCATAAGTCACAAAAGCAAAAGCAGCGCCCAGAGCTGCCACGTCGAGTGTTGTTTCAAACCAATATCGCAAGGCGACAGTCTCTACCCACTCCGCAGCTTGAGGACCTGACCGCAGCAAGATGAAATAACGCCCATTCTCAAGCTTGGTGTCCAAAACATACCCACCAAAGGCCAAGGTGGAAGTCACCCCCAGCACCAGGCAAATCGCGGCCAGAACGACGACAAGATCACGCACCCGGCCCAGAACGCGCACTGGGCTACGCCAGAAACCGGGCAGCGATCTCACCCGACAAATAGCTCACCCGCCCGCCGGACAGTGTTGCCGCTACACGCTCGCTCGCCTTGTCGAGGATCACCAGGTCCGCGCGTTTGCCCAGCGTTAAGTCTCCACGATCCGTGAGCCCCAGAAGCTGTGCGGGACCAGAAGACACCAGTGCCCAGGCCGCGGAGAGATCCAACACGCCGTTGCGGGCCAGCAACAGGGCTGCGCGGCGTGGGCTGGGGTAGTGGTAGTCCGAGGCCAGCGCATCACACAGCCCCATCGAGATCAGCTCCAGCGCCGAGGCATTGCCCTTGTGCGATCCACCCCGGACCACATTGGGGGCCCCCAGAATAATATGATCACCGCCCGCCCGTGCTGCCTGCGCTGCCTCCAGGGTTTCGGGGAACTCGGTGATCTGAACCCCGCGCGCGCGCCATATCGTCCGATCAACCTCGGTCTGGTCATCATGACTGCCAATCCGCACGCCCTGCGACCGCAGCACCGCACAGAGCGTTTCCAATGCTGCGGGCACTTCGCTGCTTCGGCGGTGCATCTTCTGCAACATCTCCAGATGTTTGTCCGGGTTGCGCCCGGCTTTCAGCGCCTGTCCCGTGAGCCGCGGCGGCTTTTTGCCCCCTGCCAAACGTGCGTGCGGCAGATGATCATTGAACACCACATAGGAAATGCCCCAGTCAGAGACCTTATCCGGCAGGGCGGCGTAATCATCTAGCAAATGGGTCTCAAACCGCAGCTGCGGCAGCAGATCTGTGACCAGACCGGCGCGTACCTCTGCGATGCCTTCAAATACCCGATGGGCAAATTCCGGCCCGCGCAGCCCGCCCTCCCAGCTATAAAACTGCGCCAGAACAGCCGTGGTCAGGCCATTGGCAGCCAGTTCGGCCTCGGCCGCAAACAGACCCTCAGTCAGCTGTTTCATCGCCCCACGACGGGGTGCCAGATGACGTTCAAACCCATCGCCGTGGGGATCAATAATGCCCGGCAAGACCAGATAGCCCGTAAGGTCGACACGCCTCCCATGGGCGGAATTGCTGATCTTCCCCTCCGCAATCGCAATCTCGCCATTCGGCATCAGCCCATCAGGCAGCAGCACGTCGCCGCCTTGAAACGTCAGCTCCAGCTGCCTCATTGCTCCTCCTCCGGCACCAGGACCGGGAGCGGGAGCGGCAGGCCATATTGGCAATCCGTGCCAATGCAACTGTCACGGATCAGATCAGAAAGCGCATCCATCCAGACAATACCGGGGTCAAACCTCCCTTCAGAAATGAACTCCAACACCTGCGCAATGACCAGCGGGTCGTTCATCATGAACGTATGTGTAACCGGCAGGATCAGGTGATCCTGCATGCCCTCCACTTTGGTGCTGGCGACTGAAACCTTGCCGTCGTCCTCTCCGGGGATGATGGCAGAGAACACCGGGCTGATGGATTGATTTCCGGCAATGACCCCCAGCGGGAAATCTACCGGCGGCAGCATTTTGGGAAGACTGTCCGCGCCGGTTCCCAGGCTCTCACCCGCCGGTCCGTTGATCATGCCAAAAACCTCCCAATCGCCCAACTCGTCCACCACCTCGCTGCCCTGATTGGGCGGCCCCAACATCACCGTGTGACCTAGGTTCGCGGGACGGTTCGCCGGATCCTTCAGGTGCTGACGCAACAGGATCCCGCCCATGGAATGGGTGACAAAATGGATAGGCTGCTCTGCTCCGCAGGCCTGGATTGCGCCCGGCAGGGTCCGGTCAGCCAGTTCCGGCACCGGAAAATCTGTCGAGTCATAGCCCGGTCGCACCACCTGGTGGCCACGGCTGAGCAGCACCTGCTCCATCACCACAAAAGAGTTCTCAGATCGGGCCAGCCCGTGCAGCAGGACCACGCAACCCGCCTGGGCAGGTTTTGACAGCAGGAGCAAAGCGGGCAGGAATAGGGGAAGGATCAGGTATCGCATGCCCATCAAATAGGCATTTCAAGCCTTTGAGAAAACCCCTGTTAGCCGCGTTTCGGCGCCCAAATCACCAGGGCAATCCCCGCCAGCACAACGCCCGTACCCAGAATCAGTCGCAGCCCGAGGGGTTCCGCCAGGAAGACCACACCGCCGAGGATCGCCAGCACCGGCACGCTCAGCTGAATGGTGGCGGCGACAGCGGGCTGCAGCTGTGGCAACACCCGGTACCAAAGCGCATAGCCCAGACCAGAGGTAACGGCACCAGAGATCACCGCCAGCACCACTCCAGGCACAGTGATCAGGCTGCCGCCCTGCAAGCCCCAGACAAAGGGCAGCATCATGGCTGTCGCAAACATGAAATTTGCGGCACTCGCCGCCAGCGGATCGCGCACGCCGCGCCCCAACAGGCTATAGGCCGCCCAGCCAATCCCACTCAGCGCCATCAGGGCTGCATCCCACAGCGGCACCTGCACGTCCTGATCAGGCCAGATCACATAGGCCAGGCCAGCAAAGGCCACAGTGGCCCCAGCCACCTGCCCCAATGTGGCGCGATTGCCGGTCACCGCTTCCCAGCCAAACATGGCGATCTGCACCACGCCAAACAGGATCAGGGCGCCAAGACCCGCATCCAGCCCCTGATAGGCGAGACAAAACCCGATCATGTAAAGCGTCAGCGCTGCGCCGCCTTTCAGGCTGGCCGCCAGCGGTTGATTCAACCCAGCTCCGCGCAAACGACAGAGCAGCACCAGCATCGCCGCCCCCGCTGCCAGCCGCAACAAGCCAAAGCCTAGCGCATCCATATAGCCCCAGCTGATCGCCATCCGCCCCAGCACCGAATTGGCGGCAAAGGCAATAAGAACAAGAATGACTAGCGCGGTAAGCTGCATCTTCAGGCCTCGATCAGGCCGGCTGATCCGGCGCGTTGGGAGATTTCAGCCAATCGCTAGCCCAAGCCCAGAGGCAGAGCAACCACCCCTGAGACACTGCAGAGAAGAAAACCCTTCAGAGCTCGGCAAAGGCCGCCGGGTAGATCAGGCTTTGCTCCGGCACATCTTCTCCCCGCTTCAGGATCAGCGTATGCGACAGCGGATAGGGGCTACGCAGCTTTTGCGCCCGTGCCAGATCAAACCCATGGCGGCCATAAAAGGAAGGTTCCCCCAGCACAACAATCGCCTCCGGCAACTGATTTGGCATCTCATCCAGCAGGCCATCCAAGGTCATTTCATAGAGCCCCGCCAGCTGCTGCAACATCCGGGACCCAAACCGCCACGGCCGCCGATAGGCCTCGTCCTGCGCTTCGCCAACCACCATGTTTGGATTGCCTCCTGCCAGTTTCCCGCCCTGCCACTCTGGCCGCACTGCCATCGGCGCCAGGCAGGCCCAGCCTGCGGGCGCCTGCATCCGGCTCAGGGCAAAATACCCACCGATCCTGCCCTCCCAGGGCTTTTGAAACTCCAGGAGCATATCACCATCGCTGCGCAACTTCCGCACCAACCGCGCCTCGGCATCCGTTGGGAAGGCCGCATTCAGCAGTTCCTCAACCTCGTCATACTGCGCCGCAGAGACATCCCGCATTGTATCCGGACCAACCACCATCTCACGCCCTCCCCATCATCTTTCCAAAAATATTCCCGCCGGAGGCAGGCCCCCATCCTGCGCCACATTTGCGATCACCTGCGCTGATCACGAATTTCCAATTCATTCATGTTTCACAGTTAACTGGCGTCTGTTTCAGAGCTTCCCATTCGCTGTGCAAATTCAACCAATATCTGCTCGTAATATTCAAACAACTCGTGGTACTTCTGAGCATCATCAAGCTCTCGACAACGCTTGATCCGAGATCTCAGTTCCACAACTTCCTGCCGCCAAACTGAATAATCTATGCCCGGCAAGCCTGATGGCCATTCGTGGAAAATGAAGTCTAAAACCCTGAGCCATGTTCCCAGCAGCCCCTTTCGAACTCTCGGATCACCTGGAGCCATGGCATAGGCTAGGCGCCAAAAATCCAAATCAGTCTCAACTTTGAACCTGCTATGAAATTCGGGATCGGAAATCCAATTATGGTGGCATTCCGCCAAAGCAACTACGGCCTCCAGTTTTCCTTCTAGGTAGGCCCTGTGAAAAACTGGTAACAACAGTTTCTCCCACAGCTCATGGCGAATTCGGCTAGCGCCGTTTCGGTGCAAATCCTGCCAGTTTTCCCAAACCCAAACTGACTTTTCATCAAGATCGGAGAAGCTCTCTACAAATGCCAAAATATGCCTCTTGGCATCTCTTTTTCGCCCCTCAGCCTCTGCCAACTGAAAGGCTGTAAGTTCCTCCAAACGCATAGTGGCCTCCAATTCGCTCAAGTGATGGCCTTCCTCACCAACTAAATCCAAAGGTGGAAATACCTACTTTCTATTCGCCTAAAGGCAAGTCAACAAAATGGAACTCCCTTCGCTTGCACAAAAAAGGGGCCGCCCGAAGGCGACCCCAAAATCATCCGGTAGGATGGCTTGACTTACATCATGCCGCCCATGCCGCCCATGCCGCCCATGTCGGGCATGCCGCCAGCAGCTGCGCCGCCGTCTTTGGATGGCTTGTCCGCAACCATGGCTTCGGTGGTGATCAGCAGGCCAGCAATCGAGGCCGCATCTTCCAGCGCAGTACGTGCCACTTTGGCAGGGTCGATCACACCAAAGGCAAACATATCGCCATATTCTTCGGTCTGAGCATTGAAGCCAAAGCTGGTGTCGTCGCTTTCGCGCACCTTGCCAGCAACAACCGCACCGTCAACACCAGCGTTCTCAGCGATCTGACGCAGAGGCGCTTCGATGGCTTTGCGCACAATGACGATACCGGCGTTCTGGTCAGCATTGGCGCCTTCCAGAGTGGCCAGGGCTTTACCGGCCTGAACCAGAGCAACACCACCACCAACGATGACACCTTCCTGAACGGCCGCGCGGGTCGCGTTCAGCGCATCGTCAACGCGGTCCTTGCGCTCTTTCACTTCAACTTCGGTCATGCCGCCAACGCGGATAACAGCAACACCGCCGGCCAGTTTGGCAACGCGCTCTTGCAGCTTTTCACGGTCGTAGTCGGAAGTGGTTTCTTCGATCTGCGCACGGATCTGGCCAACGCGGGCTTCGATCTCGGCTTTGGAACCGGCACCGTCAACGATGGTGGTCTCGTCCTTGGTGATTTCGACCTTCTTGGCTGTGCCCAGCATGTCCATGGTGACGGACTCGAGCTTCATGCCGAGATCTTCGGAGATCACCTGACCACCGGTCAGGATAGCGATATCCTGCAGCATGGCTTTGCGGCGATCGCCAAAACCAGGGGCTTTGACAGCAGCGATTTTCAGGCCGCCACGCAGTTTGTTCACAACCAGAGTTGCCAGGGCTTCGCCTTCAACATCTTCAGCAATGATCAACAGAGGCTTCTGCGACTGGATTACCTGCTCGAGCAGGGGAACCATGGACTGCAGTGAAGACAGTTTCTTTTCGTGCAGCAGGATCATGCAGTCTTCGAGATCTGCAATCATCTTGTCAGCATTGGTCACGAAGTAAGGCGACAGGTAGCCGCGGTCGAACTGCATGCCTTCAACAACATCGGTCTCTGTTTCCAGACCTTTGTTTTCTTCGACGGTGATCACACCCTCGTTGCCGACTTTTTGCATCGCGTCAGCGATCTGGCTGCCGATGGCTTCTTCGCCGTTGGCGGAGATGGTGCCAACCTGGGCAACTTCAGCAGAGTCTTTTACGTCACGGGCAGAGGCTTTGATGCCTTCAACGACTTTGGCAGTTGCCAGGTCGATGCCGCGCTTCAGATCCATTGGGTTCAGGCCAGCAGCAACCTGCTTCAGACCTTCTTTGACGATGGCCTGAGCCAGAACGGTGGCAGTGGTGGTGCCGTCGCCTGCTTCGTCGTTGGTACGGGAAGCAACTTCCTTCACCATCTGGGCGCCCATGTTTTCGAACTTGTCTTCCAGTTCGATCTCTTTGGCAACGGAAACACCATCTTTGGTGATGCGTGGCGCACCAAAAGATTTGTCCAGAACCACGTTACGGCCTTTGGGGCCCAGGGTTACTTTAACCGCGTCAGCCAGTACGTTTACGCCGGCGAGCATACGGTTGCGGGCATCGGTGTCGAATTTGACGTCCTTAGCAGCCATGTTTTATTCTCCTCGAGAAAATCTGTGTTTTTAGCGATAAGTTATGGGATCAGAGAAGCCAGTTGGGAAAACCCGGTGGCTTACTCGATGATGCCCATGAT
>NZ_JBDWPJ010000188.1:0-7127 GCF_039971195.1 Pseudophaeobacter sp. | reverse complement strand
TGTTCTACGAGTTCTCGCTGGAAGAGCATGTCCCGCAGGGTCATCTGCTGCGCTCTATTGATAGGTTCGTCGATCTAAGCGGCATCCGCCAGTATCTTGCCAAGTTTTACAGCCATACTGGACGTCCATCCATTGATCCTGAGCTGCTGATCCGCATGCTGTTGGTCGGCTATTGCTCGGGCATTCGCTCAGAGCGCCGTCTTTGTGAAGAGGTGCACCTGAACCTTGCCTATCGTTGGTTCTGTCGTCTTGAGTTGTCTGATGCTTTCCCCAATCATTCCACGTTTTCCAAGAACCGGCACGGGCGCTTTCGGGAGAGCAAACTGCTGCGGCATCTGTTCGAGAATGAGCCTTGTCGCGCCATTGGTCCGAGCGACAATGGCGAATGGTTGCACGGTGCATCTCGGATGGCTTGGTGAGTGGGCAGCGCCTTGCCGCAGATGCCAGTCTAATCGAAGCTGACGCAAACAAACAGAACTCAACATCGAAGGAAGATTGGGATCGCAGCGCCATCGATCCAAACGATGCGCCGCGTGCTGTGAAGGAGTATCTGGATGTCTTGGACGACGCAGCTTTTGGTGCCGCATCAGAGGTTGAGCCCAAGTTCACGTCCCATTCCGATCCTGCAAGCCAATGGACGGCAGCCCGTAAAGGCCCTGCATTCTTCAGTTATTCGACAAATTACCTCATCGACATCGACCACAGTGTCATCGTGGACGTTGAGGGCACGCGATCGATCCGACAGGCTGAAGTCGGTTCAGTGCGCACCATGCTGGATCGGATCAAGGAACTGCATGATATTGATCCTGAGCGATTGATTGCAGACAGCGCCTATGGATCAGGCCCAATGCTGGGATGGCTCGTGGGCCGCAACATCAAAGCCCACATTCCCATGTTGGACAAAGCAGGCCGAACAGACGGAACATGGTCTCGCACCGACTTTGAATGGGACCCTGAGAACAACCAGTACAACTGCCCGGAAGGCGAACCGCTCAAGCAATTCCGGCGCAATTATTCTGATCCGAACCGTAAACCCACTGGCAAAGGCGTTGCCAAATACCAGGCTTTGAAACACACTTGTCAGGCCTGCCCATCGAAGATGAGATGCTGTCCAAAGCAACGCGAAAGGATCAAACGAAAGACACTTCAGGCGCGACGCTTGCATCACCGCCAGCAAGCCGCAGAATCAAACCAAACAGGTTAGCCAAACTCTCTCTTAGTTTAGGCCACCTTTGGACCCAAAAACTCTGCCGACGCACATGGTTCATTGTTCTGAAAGCCCTTCCATCATCCGTTCGGTGATGAACGACGCCGTACGACCAGACGTGGTTGTGATATTCAGGACGGAACCGGACGCACGAGCCATCGTTCAGCCAGAGCCGTCCTTTCTTGGGTTGTTTCATTGGAACCTTCAGCCCCTCTCGCCGCCATAGCCCCGATCCATGCTGGTTGTGGATGGCTGCCAGGTTGTTCTTCTCGGAAGCCTAGGCGTGGAAATCAGGGTGCCCAAGATATCACTTTAATGACCCTGGGGGCATTCCATCGCTACTGGCCTCGTTTCGCTTCAGGCTGAAAGCAGGGGTTTAAGGTCGCGTCTTTTAAGCGTCTGGCGGGCTAGGGCACCGTAGACATGGCTGACTCGTCCACGTCCCTGTGGCCCTTCCAGGCCATAGACCGGGCGTAGTTCGGGAAAGAGGCAGAACAGTTCGCGCAGGTCCGCAGCAGAGAGGCCGCGAATGGCTTCGGGGCCGGGCCAGAAGGTCTCTGTGGCGATGCCTTCAGCAAAAACGACCTCGTGACGCTCTGTCATCAGATGCACATAGGTGACTGCCTCAGCGCTTCGATCTTGTTGGCTGCAGGTCTGATCGATGCCTGCCAAAAGCTTGGCGGAAATGAAGCTTTCGCCAAAGGGTGTTTTCCGCTCAAAAACCCGAGGGTTGACCAGCATGCGGTGTTGCGGGGACAGGAGCATCGGGCGCTCGGGAGAAAGGAGGCCTTGGGGCCGCAGACAATAGGGGCGCAGATGTGGACGTTGTGCCAGCTCTGCCGCGTCCAGGTGGCGCTGTCCTACCCAGATGACAGGCTGAAAACCATTGTCGGCGGTCTGTAGCATATCGCCAACCCGGATCTGCCCGGCAGGAACTGCGCCACGCTGGGTGGCGAGCAGTACATGTGGCGTAAAGCAGGGAATGCCCGCAGAATACAGCTGCGACTGGGACGAAATACCGGCGAGGGGAACGCCTTCGAGGACAAGCTTCTCGCCGCCGGGGAAGGTCAACATGGCATTGCCGCTGCCGTCATCGCTGACCGAGACGTCGCTGGTGCGGATCGCGCCGCCGGGACCGGTTCCGCCGATCAGATCGGAAACATCCAGCTGGTCGTTGAAGAACCCGTCGTCGTCATCGTCACCGAGGGAGAAGTCGCTAACCGTGTCGATTCCGCCAGAGGAGGTGAGGACCAGCTCGTCATAGCCATCGCCGCTGGTAATGGAGTCATTGCCGCCACCAAAAGTGACGGTGTCATCACCAGCACCTGCGTTGATTTTGGCCCCGTATGACGTAGCGGAGGCATCCACAACGTCCCCTGCATCGGTAAGGGTGAGGGCTTCGATCTCAGAGAAGGTGATGGTGTCGCTGCCATCGGTGATGCTGCCGGCCTCATTGCCTGTGTAGGTGACCGTTGCACCGGAGGTGACGTCAGACAGGTCGATGGTGTCGAAATCTACGCCGCCTTCGCCGCCCATGATGGTGTCATTGCCAAAGCCATCAGAGATTTCAAAGGTATCTTGGTCGCCCCGGCCATGCATCTCATCATCACCAGAACCGCCAGAGAGGATGTCATTGCCATCGCCGCCCATCAGGGTGTCCTGACCGACGCCACCAATCAGGGTGTCGTCGCCGTGGCCGCCGTCCATGGAGTCATTGCCGTCGCCACCATCCAGGTAATCGTTGTCATGTTCGCCGTACATGAGGTCGTTGCCGTCGCCGCCGACTAGGCTGTCGTCGTGGTTGCCACCCCAAAGCGTATCATGGCCGGTGCCGCCTTCCAGCGTGTCATTGCCGTCTGTCGCGACGATAAGGTCATCGCCAACGCCGCCAACCAGGCTGTCATCGCCAGAGGAGTTGCGCAGGGTGTCATTGCCTTCGCCGCCGATCAGCGTGTCATTGCCGATGCCGGTGGTCATATAGTCGTCGCCGGCACCGCCTTCAATATAGTCATCGCCGTCGCCGCCAGACAGGGTGTCCGCGCCGTCCCCCCCGATCAGGGTATCCGAACCTGCGCCGCCTGCCATAACATCATCGCCATCACCACCATCTAGGCTGTCGTTGCCTTCTTCGCCCGAGATGGAATCATCGCCGCCCTGGCCAAAGACCACATCATCGCCGTCGCCGGCATTGATGGTGTCAGCGCCCTGTTCAATTGGAATAATGACAGGGTCGTCAATGACATCGCCCGACAGGGTGAAACCAGACATACCGTCCCGCGTTTGCAAGGTAAACTCGATCGAGGTTTGGTCTTCAAAAGCGGCCGAGAACCAGGCGTCCTGGTCGTAGTATTCGTTGGCTTCAGAACCTGTGGCCGTCACGGTGCTGCCGTCCGTGGTTGTGGTCAGCGAGGAATCTGAGGAAAGCCCGTAGGAGGTGAAACTGCTGCCATCGACGATGATGGCTTCGGGGTCGCCCGCACCACTGTTGTCGTCGACATCGTTGAAGGTTGCCGTAGAGTTCAGTGAAACCGGATCGCCTGTGATGGGGTCAAAGAATTCAAGCCGGAAGGTCGCCGTATCGCCAGCGGATTCCCCATCCAATAGAACTTCGGCTCCCTCTGTGTAGCCAAATTCCACATAGAGGTCTGGGTTTGACTTTTCCACCAGAACCAGGCGACCGGAAACGGAACTGCCATCTGGAAGGGTTGCAACGTTGCTAAACACTGCATAGTCACCGGCCGAGCCCAACCCGCCATCATGCGAAACGCTTTCGATATTGTTGATGTTCAGGCTAAGGGGCGAGGCATCTGTACCCGGGGTAACTCCGTCTCCCATATCGCCATAGATGACATCATTGCCCGCGCCGGCATCAATACTGTCATGGCCTTCTTCACCGGCGACAGTGTCATCGCCTGCACCTGCGTCAATGGTGTCATCAGCGGTGGAGCCTTCGATAGTGTCGTCGCCGTCCCCACCTTGATTTGCCAGCCATTTCTCATAATTCTTATGGTCCTCCTTCACCCTTTTCTCCCCTCACGCTTTGGGAGCTGGTCTAGGCAGGCTTTCGACTGTGCTGCGGCCATGGCTGTGCTCGACTTTCACTTGAACGATCAGTGTTTGAAGGGCGAGCATAAACTGAAGTCGATAATTAGTCGTAAACTACTAATTCATAACAATTTTAGTAAAGGTTTGGCGTCGAGATGGAGCCGCACTGGGCCGACGCGAGGGCAAAAGAGCGGAACATGATCCGGCCTGTGCAGGGATATTTAGACGCATTGAAGGGGGAGGCGCGTTAAGGGGCGGGCATTGCCAACCGATATGGCGTCTCAGCTCAGCGTCGATGTTCCTGCGTCATTTGCCAGCGCGGAAGAGACAGCATCCAGCAGGTCGCGGCGCATCACTGGTTTCATCAGCCTGATGTCCTCCGGGCGCAGGCCATTGCCATGCACCGTTGCCTCTGCGGCGTAGCCAGACATAAAGACTACCGGCAGGCTGTGGTTCAGGTCCCGCAGCTCTTTTGACAGGCTGGTGCCCTTGAGCCGCCCTGGCATGACGATATCGGTGAGCAAAAGGTCGAAATTAGGATCGGCTGCAAAGATGGCCTTGGCTTCATCACCAGAGGTCGCTCCGGTCACCACATAGCCTGCTTTCTCCAGATGGGTTTTGAGAACCGCGAGAACTTCGGCTTCGTCTTCTGCAATCAAAATGCGTTTTCCGCCAGCCTCCAGCGGTGGGCGGTTCAGGTTGACCTCGGTTTGCACCTCGGTTTTGGGGGAGACCGCCGGGAAGTAAAGCTTGAAAGTGGTGCCCACGCCCGGTTCGGAATAAACCTGCGCGGTGCCTTCGGACTGACGCATAAAGCCCAAAACCATGGAAAGCCCTAAGCCAGAGCCCTTGCCCGAGGGTTTGGTGGTGAAGAAGGGATCATAAATCTTGTCGAGTACTTCCGGGGGGATGCCTTCGCCGGTGTCGGAGACAGCGATCATCACATAGCGCCCCGGTTCCAACGCCTCTCTCCGACCGTCGAGATAGGTATCGTCAATCCGCACATTTGCGGTCTCAATGGTGAGCTTGCCGCCCTCTGGCATGGCGTCACGGGCGTTGAGAATGAGGTTCAACAATGCGCTCTCGGCAACGCCAGGATCGACTTCGACCTCCCAAAGCCGGGCCAAGAGCGAGGTTTCAACATCGATGTGCGAGGGCAGGGTGCGCCCGGCCCAGTTTTTGGTGTCCAGCACCAGTTTGTTGAGGTCGGTTGTCTGCGGCTGCAGAGGGGCCCGGCGGGCATAGCTCAGCAGGCTGCGGGTCAGATCCGCGCCGCGCAGGGTGGCGTTGATGCAGGAGGTCAGGAATTCCGCGCGTTTCTCTTCGTTTTCTTCGTCTTGCAGCAGTTCCAGATTGCCAAGGGTGACCGCCAGAAGATTGTTGAAATCATGAGCAACACCGCCCGTCAGCTGGCCAATGGTCTCTAGCCGCTGCGAGGCCGCTAATTGCGACTGCAGCTCTTCGCGATAGGCCTGATCCTTCAATCGTTTGGAAATATCAGCAACATTGGCACGGACCAGATTTCGGTCAAAAGGCGGCATCCGGGTGAGGGAGACTTCGCAGGGGATTTCTTCACCCCGCGCATTCAGATGGTGCCATTCAAAGGTCGGATTGCCACCCATCATGGCCTTTTCGATATAAGCGCGGGCCAGGGTTTCGCTCGGCTCGCCCGAGGGCTGGCGTTCAGGACTGAGATCCCCCAGACCCATGCCATTCACCAAGACCTCTCGATCCCGTCCAAACAAGGTCTCAGCGCGGGCGTTGACAGCGGTGAACTTGCCTAGGTCAAGATCGAACATCATGATGGCGTCTGGGGCGTACTCTACCATTGTTTCAAACTGTTGCGACTTATTCAGCGCATCAGAATCCGTCTCCTTCCAATAGCGGCTAAGGTTGGAGACAAGCGATATGACCAGCAGGTTGGTGACAGTGAGTGAGATCAGCATGACCACCCAGTTTCCGGTGCTCTGGTTCCAACTGGTAATCCGGGGATCTGGAGAGACAAAGACCTCCTGAACAAAGAAATAGGCCATTGCGGCGACGCCCAGGGTGAACGCTGTGAAAAACGCATAGGTGGTTTTTCGGGAGAACAGCGCGGCACAGAGGGCCATGTGAAAGGGAAAGCCGACAAAGGCTGCAGCCCCCAGCCCCAGGCTTGTGATGCCGATAAAATTGGCAGACACAAAGCCAGTTACAATCAAGCCGCCGCGATAGGGGAGTTTCCGATCGTCGCGCAGAATAATTGCCGGCAGCACGCAGAACACAGCCAGCAGCGAAGTGGTTGCGATGAAGGTTGGGCCAAACTGGCTGAAGCGAAACAGATTAAGCATGACAACCAAGGCGGCAACAGCCGACATGAAATCGAGAACCGTTCTCAGCGTCTTTCGCACACCCGCAGTATAGGTGGCCGTTGTTTCATGGCTCGAAGGATGCGACATCGTGTTTCCGAACTGGTTTCTCAAGATTAACCATACCGCGATTGCTGAGTCGCGCCATACTTCATTTCAAAAAGCTGTTTCTAGCGAAGCCCGGCGCTGCAGGGGGGGGGCAGGCGGAGGTTGGGGAGGCGCAAGTCGGGCCACAGGTAAGATTTTGGATTTCTTTCGGTTGTGAAGTCTAATAATTGGGGGCGGGTTGAAATTCACGGTGCCACTATTAACGCAAGCAATAATGAAAGCACGTTGGAGGAGAGTAAAGCTTTTGCCTTCATTGAATAGGCAAAGGCAGAGACTTCTGATTTTCGGAGGATTGACAGAGGAATCTGCAGTAATGGAGCGAAAATCGACAGGTCTGCATAGGCGGTAGGTTCAAAAACTTGAAAGCTGCTATGACAGGGTTGCGACTGATGTCGCGGTGGTTGTGGCTGAGACATGAG
>NZ_JBDWPJ010000187.1:0-24246 GCF_039971195.1 Pseudophaeobacter sp. | reverse complement strand
GCGCAAAATGGTGACTCTATCGGCGATCTGCTTCACCTCGGACAGTTTGTGCGAGACGAAAACAACCGCGACACCGGTCTCCTTGAGTTTTTCCACCTGGCGGAAAAACAAGGCAGTCTCTGCCTCGGTCAGCACGGCCGTGGGTTCATCCATGATCAAAACCCGCGCGTTGCGGCTGATGGCTTTGACAATCTCGACCATCTGCTTTTCAGCGATGGACAGATCAGAGATGCGGGCAGAGGTCGAAATATCCAACCCGATGTCATCCAGGTATCCGCGCACTTTGGCGCGCATCGCCTCGCGGTCTAGAACGCCGTTACGGGTGAGCTCACGCCCCAAGAAGATATTCTCTTCCACCGTCATCTGTTCTGCCAGGTTCAGCTCCTGATGGATCAGGACAATTCCCAGACGCTCTGCCCCGCCATTGGCAGGCAGATCGATTTCATCCCCATCAAACAGGATGCGACCAGAGGTGGGTTTGTGAAAGCCGGAGAGCGTTTTGATCAGGGTGGATTTGCCGGCGCCATTCTCTCCGATCAGCGCGTGAACTTCGCCTGCGCGAATATCCATGCTGACACTGAACAGCACCGGAACCGATCCAAAAGATTTACTGATGCGGTCAGCTTCAAGCACAACAAAACCGCTGGTCTGCCCCTCAAACATGCCACCCCTCCCAAGGCAATTCCACAATCGCAAAACTGTGTCATTTTGACGTATGTAAACCTTTTCATCATTTGTGTAAACCTTTACAAAGCACCCTACATAGCTTCTCATCCATCAAAAATCACGATATAGACCCTCTTAAGAGACTGGAAATAAATACGAAATCCAGCAAAGAGAAAAACCCTACAGAGAGACGCAATTTTGAGCAGATCAGCGGACAAACCAGCCACAATCGAGGACGTCGCCAAGCTGGCAGGCGTGTCGATTGCCACTGTGAGCCGCGCGATTCGAACCCCCAAGAAAGTCGCCGAAAGCACCCGCAAAAAGGTCACCGCTGCAATTGCGCGCACGGGCTATACCGCCAATGCCATGGCGCAGAACCTGCGGATGAAACGCAGCCAGATGGTCATGGTGCTGACGCAATCGATTGCCGATCCAAACTTTCCCGGTATTCTGATTGGGCTTGAACGCACAGCCAACGAACGGGGCTATGGCGTCCTGATCGGCAATACCGAGGGCACGATCTCCTTGGAAGAAAACCATATGCGGTTTCTCTCCTCGGGTATGGTGGACGGATTGATCTTGCTGACAGGCCACCTGCCCGTGGCAGGACGGCCCCAAAGCCCGGTCTCGTCTTTCCCTCCCATGGTGGCGGCGACCTGCCCGGTAGATCATCTGGATATTCCCTATGTGGGCACGGATGACCTTGCCGCCTCCAAAATGGCCACGGAATATCTCATCTCTCTGGGTCACCGAAAAATCTGCTATGTCTCTTCCGGCAGCAGTGATGCCGTGTCCGACTTGCGGCAGGCAGGTTATGGCAGAGGCCTTGCTGAGGCCGCCGGGTCAATCCCGGACTGGGTCATTCAGGGCGATGGCTCCAGCGAGGGCGGGCGCGCAGCGGTAGAACGCCTCTTTATCAAGGACACCCTGCCAACCGCCTTCTTTTGCTACAATGATGACACCGCGATTGGCGTCATCAGCGCGCTGCAAATTCGCGGCTACCGCGTGCCTGAGGATTTCTCCGTTATCGGCTTTGATGACATCCCCTTTTCCAACAATATCACCCCAGCGCTGACCACCGTCCGTCAGCCACGCAACCAGATCGGCGAGATCGCGATGGGATACCTGTTGGACGGGCTTTCCGGAGGAGACAGCCCTCCGGGCCAGTCGCTTTTGCATGGGGATCTTGTGGTTCGCGAAAGTTGCGGGCCTGCATCGAACTAGCCGAACCAAATTCCGCTCCATAAACCAAAAACTGCGCTTAAGCTCTGTCTTTCATATGCTTTCGCAAAAAGTCCAGCATCACACGAGTTTTCTGCGGCAGGTAAGAGCGGTTTGGGTACAGTCCCCAGGCCGCAGTCTCAAAATCAGTCGCTGTGCAGTCATGATCGGCAAACAGGGCAACCAGACGCCCCTGCGCTAGCTCCTCTTTGATCAGCCAATCCGCCAGCAGTGCGACCCCAATCCCAAGACAGACAGCCCGGCGCAGTGCCAGGGCATTGGAGATCATCAGCCTGCCGCGCACAGCAACGTCAAAGGGCACGCCGCCACTGTGACGAAACCGCCAGTGCTGAGACAATCCTGGTAAGGCAAAGCGCAAGCACTCCACCCGTTCCAGATCCGTAGGATGGGTGATCGGCGCCTGCGCGCGCAGGAAATCCGGACTGGCCACCACCCGGTATCGCGTCCTTAAGAGGCGGGTCGAAACCAGCTCTCCCTTAGGCGCGGGTGCCAGGCGAATAGCCAGATCAATCCCCTGTTCGACCAAGTCAAGGTTGGTATCGCTGCTTTGCAAATCGATTGCGATATCAGGGTAAAGAGTCTGGAAATCAGGCAACAGCGGTACAATCATCTGATCGGCAAAGGCAACTGAGGAGGTCATGCGCAACAACCCTGTCGCAGTGCCCCGTAGGCCGCGTGCGGCCTCACGCGCGGCATCGAACTCTTCGATCAAGGGAGCAATTCGGGTCAGATAGGCCTGTCCCTCTTCGGTAACCGTGAGGCGACGGGTCGTGCGCTGAAACAGACGAATTCCCAATTCGCTCTCTACGTTGGCAACGGTGCGAGACACCGAAGAGGGGTCAAGGTCGAGCGCGCGGGCAGCGCCTGCAATGCTGCCATGGATCTGGACCAACAAAAGGGTCTTGAGGGACGAAATCTCCATTCATGCAGGTTACGCACGACTGTGATCAACTTTCAAACATTTATCCCCGACCAGGCATCAATTAAACCGGACCCATCACAACTGAAGGGCGCCTATGCCCCCCTTTGCAATAACAAAAGGGATGCACTTTCAGGCCCTCCTGCTGACCTGCCGGTGCCCCGGATCACCCCAAAGGAACACCTCTGATGAAACGTCTGTTTATCGCCGCCTATACGACTTCAATCCTTGCTTTTGCCACAGCCCCGCATGCCGAACCGGCAGAATGGACACTCGACCTCGGGCATGCCTATGTTGGCTGGCAAGTCGATCATATGACGCTCAGCCCTACTATTGGGCAGTTTCGCGACTTTGATGGCACCTTCCTGATCGACGAAGACGATCCCGCGAAATCGCAGATTTCCTTTACGGTGCAGACAGGTTCTGTCGATAGCAATCACCCTGGGCGCGACGCCCATCTGCGTGGAGCCGACTACCTGAGCAGCGCCATTTTCCCGGAAATGACCTTTACCTCGACGCGCGTGCAGATGTTGACGCCGACCTCTGGCAAGCTGCACGGTGACCTAACGCTCAACGGCACCTCCGCTCCGCTTGAGCTGGATTTTCGCATGGTCCGCGACACCCACTACCCGGAATTCCTGCCAAACTATGACGAAGTGCGTGTGCTGGGTTTTGAGGTTGAAGGAGAACTGTTTCGTCTCGACCACGGGATAGATTTTATAGCCTTCCTAGGGTCTCCAACGGGTCTCTCTGTTGATCTGGATATCCATTTTGATCTGGTCGACTGCAAGGGCGCCGCCACGACCAACATCCCCTGTAACTGGGGCCGGGTTGCGGGCTTCCTTGGCCCAAACGAAACCGCTGCTAACCAGTAAGATCGATGCACAAGACCTATAGCCAAACGGCATCTAGCAAGGCCAATTACGTCATCTAGCGGAGGGATCCATGGAACATCTGAAGGGAAAAACAGCCATTGTCACCGGTGCCAGCCGTGGGATTGGCGAAGCAACCGCGCGATTTCTGGCAAGCCAGGGGGTCAAGGTTCTCCTGGCGGCCAGATCGGCCCAGGTGATCGAAACCCTTGCGGCTGAAATCTGCGCAAACGGCGGAGAAGCCAGCGCCTTTGCCTGCGATGTCAGCGATCACAGTGCAGTTCTCGCCTTGGTCGCCCAGGCCAAAAGGCGCTTCGCCAGGCTCGATATTCTGGTCAACAATGCAGGGCTGATTGACCCGATTGCACGCATCGCTGACAGCTCTCCCGAGGCCTGGGGCCATTGCCTGGATGTGAACGTCAAAGGGGTTTACCATGGGCTGCACTACGCCATTCCGGTGATGTTGGAGCAAGGTGGCGGGACCATCATCAATCTCTCCTCTGGTGCTGCCAATTCCTCTCTGGAAGGCTGGTCGCACTACTGCGCCTCTAAGGCCGCCGTGGCGCGTTTGACCGGCGTGGCGCAAAAGGAATATGCCGCCGATGGTCTGCGAGTGATAGGCCTCAGCCCCGGTACTGTCGCCACCGATATGCAGAGCAGCATCAAGGCCTCGGGCATAAACCCGGTAAGCCGACTTGCTCCTTCGTCTCATATTTCCCCTGAATGGGTGGCGCAGGCCATCGCCTACCTTTGTGGTCCTGACGGCGATGAATTTGCGGGCGGGGATTTTTCCCTCAAGACCAGCGAAGGGCGGCAGAGGGTTGGACTACCACTCGCAGATCGGTTGCCAGCGTAGGATCCCAGGCTCACTGCGCAATAAGAAAGGCCCCCAAAACTGGGGGCCTCTTGCACTTCAAAGCTTCGCTTGAGCTGGGAACCAGCTGTACCCTTTCCAGGGCACCAGAACAGTCTCAGCCTTGCACAACCGGATATCGCTGCCGTAGCCGATAGTGCCAATCAGGATGATCCCCATGCCGCACCAGTTGCACATTGCGTTTTTAGGTTGGAACAACACCAATTCTCACTACGAACTCGTGACAATTTCAACCATTCTAAAGCAGCACCACTTGGAGGAGAGGCCAGCCACATGAAAACGCCAAAAAACATGATCCTGAGTGAATTTTCGCCCTCACCGGTCCGCCACCGCCTGGGCCTCTGATTGCTCTGGTGCAGGAGCTTAATCCTGCCCGGAATTGGCTTAATTCGGCTTCCAACCATTCCTGTCAAAACCTTGCGGCTTTGTTACCGCAAGCCTCGGTGGAGGGGGCGTTTTCCTTGCCGTAAGGCTCGGAGCTTGACAGGCTGTGCAAACCAAAGTTTGATTTCACCCGCTTCTTTTTGCACATTTCTTTAGAACAGGATTTTTTCATGAGCATCTGGGTCATCCTTGTCTTGATTGCAGCCAGTACCATTGGGTCAGGGCTTATTTACAAGGCCCTGCAAGCGGGAGGTCGCAAGCAGGCAGACTATCAGGCCTTCGCCCAGGCGCAGGGCTGGCATTATCAACGGGTCGAACCCAAGACGGGGTTTGAAAAAGTAGACGAGTTTTCGGACCCGCAAGATGACTGGAGGCTGAAGATCATTGTCGCAGGTGCAGGTGCGAAGCGTGGCGTTGTGCATCGACGCCAGGAATGGCAGTCTCCGCAGGGGGCACTGGCGGGCGGCGAAGCCGTGCTGGGTATGCCCTTGCCGCAAAAGAGCGTGGCAATGCTGCAAACCGGTGGCCCAATGGGCCAGCAGATCCTCAAGGCGGCCCTCAAGGCGACATTTCACGCTTTGGGGAAAACCAAGTTCGATCTTGCCATTGACGATGCCACCGCCGGGGACCCCGGCGGGGTGGTGATGACCTCTGAAGGTCAGGCAAAGGCAATGGATAGCCTGCGGGCCAATGGTGATCTTGTACGGTTTCGCGACACTCACAAGAAGGCCGAGGTCCCGGTCATTCTGCGCGACCCCGAAGGGCTCAAACTACGCCGTCCCGGTGCGGTGAAGGATCTCAAAGATCTGGTGGCTCTGGTGGCTTTGGGTAAATCCCTGCGGGCTGACCTGTAGTCACAACAGAAGCCTTAACCCCAGCCAGACAAAACCTGGCTGGGGCGCTTCACTCAATCCCCGTCTGCTACTCCAGCAGCCCGCAGCCTGGCCCGCCGTGCCCGGTAGCTGGGCAGGACCACCAGCAACGCTGCAACAGCCAAAAGACCAAGGGTAATGGGCCGTTCCCAGATGAAGGCAATGCCGTCATAGAGCTGCATCGACCGGGAGAAGTTATCCTCCAGCATGCCGCCCAGGATGAAGCCGATCAGCAGTGGCGCAAGCGGGTAGTCAGCAAAGCGCAGCGCGGTGGCGCAGACCCCAAAGCCAACCAGCAGCAGCAGTTCAGTGACGTTATTCTGGCCTATGTAAGCCCCCATCAGGGTGAAAAAGAGGATGAAGGGGATCAGATAGGTGCGCGGTACCGCCAGGATCTTGGCAATATAGGGGATCAGCGGCAGGTTCAGGATCAGCAACACGAGATTGCCAATGAACATCGACATGATCACCGCCCAGAAGACCTCGGGCTGGTCTACCATCAGCCGCGGGCCCGGCGTGACGTTCAGCGCCACCAGGGCCCCCAGTAGAATGGCCGTGGTGCCAGAGCCGGGAATACCAAGGGTCAGCAGCGGCACAAAGGAGCCGGTGCAGGCGGCGTTATTGGCGGTTTCCGGCGCGGCCAGCCCCTTGATCGAGCCTTTGCCAAACTCCTTTTGTTCCTGCTTTGGCGCGATATTGCGCTCTACCGCATAGCCAAGGAAGCTGGCAATGGTGGCCCCTGCCCCCGGCAGAACACCGATGAAAAAGCCCTGAACCGATTGCCGCCCGATCACCGGCGCAATCGATTTGGCCTCGGCCCGGCTGATCCGCAGATCCTTGATCTCGCCACTGCTACCGCCCTTGGTCACCTTGGGTTTGAGCACCAGAAACAGCGCTTCAGGCAGGGCAAACATCGCCATGGCCAGGGTGATGAAGCCAAAGCCAGACTGCAGATCCATGATCCCCATGGTAAAGCGTGGCAGGTTGAAAAGCGCCCCTTCGCCAACCGTGGCCATGATCAGGCCCAGGGTGGTCATCATCAGCGCCTTGGCCACCTGGCCCGTACCGGCAAAAGCAGCGATGGCCGAAAGCCCCACCACCATCAGCGCGAAATACTCGGCCGAGTGAAACAGCAACGCGACGGACGACAGCGCCGGGGCAAAGATCATCAGCAAAAGCGCGCCGATGCTGCCACCGGCAAAACTGGCGATGGCGGCAATGGTCAGCGCCTTGCCAGCCTTGCCCTGTTTGGCCATCGGATAGCCATCAAAGCTGGAGGCAACCGTACCAGCAACCCCTGGCGCGTTCAGCAGAATGGACGAGGTTGAGCCGCCAAAGATGGCGCCATAGTAGACCCCTGCCAAAAGGATCAGCGCCGCCGAGGGATCCCCCATCGAGATCGCCACCGGGATCATGATAGCGATGATCGACATCGGCCCCAGCCCCGGCAACATGCCAATAAAGGTGCCAATCAAACAGCCGCCAATCACCATCAGCAGGTTTTGCATAGACAGGGCCGTTTGCAGGCCAATCAAAAGTCCTTCAAGCATATCACCCTCCCCAAAAACCAGGCAGCGGGCGCATGTAGATGCCCAGAACCTGCTGGACCAATGACCAGACAATCACTGTGGCGATCAGTGCCACCGGCACCAGAATATGCCATTTGCGCTCACCCAGAATAGCGCCGCCCAGGATAAGAAAAGCAGAGGTGGACAAGAGAAACCCCAAGGGGCGCAGACACAGCGCATAGCCAACCATCAGCGCCAGTAGCAGCAAGGCCTGCCCCAGGTGATAGTCCCCCAGTCGACGATAATCGATTTCTGCGGTTTTCTCGGCGCTCTTTTCCAACCCAAACAGGATCACACAAGAGGCAACCACCCCAAGAATGGACAGAACCTTGGGAAAGGTACTGGGCCAAATCGGGTTGCGTTTCATAAACGGGGCCAGCCCCGCATCCATGGTGAACCAGGCCGTGTAGCCATAGGCCAGGCAAATACTTAGCAGGACCAGTGCGATCCATCGATCAAGAGCCATTTTCCCCTCCCCCTTATTCAAACATGGCAAGGCGATTGCCCGCCTTGCCATGCCCGTTTTCGTCACCAGATGGTCTTCAAAGGAAGCCCAGCTTCTTCATCAGATCGCCAATGACCTGTTCCTGCTCTTCCAGGAAGCCTTTGAACTCTTCGCCAGAGTTATGGATGTTCACCCAGCCATTGCGGGCGCGCACTTCTTCCCATTCAGGCGTGTCATACATCTTGGCCAGAGCCTCCTGGTACATCGCCAGCTTATCCTGAGACAGACCCGGAGCGGCAAAGAAGCCGCGCCAATTGACAAATGAGGTGTCGATGCCCTGCTCCTTCATGGTCATCGCTTCCGGGGCCGCGCTGACGCGCTCATCCGAAGTAACGCCAATGATCTTGACCTCACCGGCACCAGCGAGATCAACCGCTTCGGAAAAACCAGTGGACAACGCCGCGATCTCTCCCGAAAGCAGCGCCGCCATGGCTTTGCCACCAGCATCATAGGGGATGTATTTCACCGCCAGCGCATCCTTACCTGCGGCCTCCATCACCATGGCGGCGACCAGATGGTCCATGCCGCCGGGGACCGAGCCGCCGCCAATGGCGGTTTTGGACGGATCGGCGTCAAAGGCCGTCATCAGATCATCCATCGAGTTGATCGGGCTGTCTTTGCCCACCACGATGGCGGCGTAGTCGCCAATGGTGCCGGCCACCAGCGTCAGATCGCGGAAGTTATGCGGGAACACCCCCGTCAGCGAGCGGATCACAATCGGCGTCGAGTTGACCATCAAGGTGCCATGGTTGCTGTCGGCATTCTCGATCAGATAGCCAATGGCCTTGCCACCACCACCACCAGACATGTTTTCATAAGACGCCGTTTCGACCAGACCGGCCTTGGTCAGGGCTTCACCCGTTCCGCGTGCAGTGCCATCCCAACCACCACCGGCACCACCGGGGATCAGAAAGTGAATACTATCGAGAGCCTTGCCCTCATCAGCCAGAGCCGGAGCGGCAAAACCCAGCGCAGCAATAGCGGTAGCCATCAGGGCACGGCGGCCCAGTTTCAATGTCATCATAGTTTCCTCCCATTTGACAACTGTCCGAAAGGCGGCTCAGTTGAGGGAGACAAACACAGCAACCTGACACAGACCTGTCACGCGACAAAAAAAGTGAAAAAAGCGCATGAAGTTCCTGCTGGTCGAAGACAATTTAGAGCTGGCAAACGCGGTCTGCGCCCGCATGCATCTGGATGGTCATACTATTGACCATGCAGGACAAATCAGCGATGCAATCGCTTTTTCCGAGACCGGAGACTACGACCTGATCCTGCTGGACATCATGCTGCCGGATGGTGACGGGCGCAGCTTTCTGAAACAGCACAGAGACCAGAAACGCGACACGCCGGTCATCGTTTTGACCGCCCGCTCGCAGGTCTCTGACAGAATCAGCATGCTGGATCTGGGGGCCGATGACTATGTCACCAAACCTTTCGATCACGAGGAACTTCAGGCCCGGTGCCGCGCGGTTTTACGGCGCAAGGCTGGCACCGCACAGACCGTTTTGCAGCTTGGCGATGTGACATTTGATCCGGTGGCCGGGCTGGTCACCGTCTGTGGAACGGCGGTCAACCTGCGCAACCGGGAATTGCGCTTACTGGAGCTACTGTTCAACGCACCAGGGCAGATCTTCCCCAAACAGAAACTGGTGGACCGGCTGTTTTCCTATGACGAAGATGTCTCAGCCAATGCGATCGAGGTCTATATCGGACGGTTGCGCAAGCATCTTGAAGGGTCAAAATTGAAGATCAGCACCCATCGCGGTCTGGGATACCGGCTGGATCATGGCTGAGCCGAAACAGGTCCTCGGATCTCTGCGCAACCGGCTGGCTGTCACGCTGATTGGTGGTGCCACCATCCTGGCGGTGCTTTTGTTTTTGGTGGTGCGCAACTATGCCGCTCAGATCGCCCAGCAGGGCCAGGACAGCATTCTTGCCGCCTCTGTTTCCTCCATCTTGGACGCAGCGGTGTTGCGCGACAATCAGGTAGAGATCGATTTTCCCTATGCTTCGTTTTCAATGCTGACAACCCCGGCCGATGATCGGGTGTTCTATGCGATCTACCGCGATGATGAACTGCTATCCGGCTATGTCGACCTACCGCGCCCCGACCACATCGCAGCCCAGGCGCATCACTATCAGACCTTGACCTACAGCGGCACGCCGGTGCGGATCTCCACCGCATCGCGGGTCTTGCTGGGGGCAGATCTGCGCACCCGCGTCACCGTATCGGTCGCCCAGACACAGGATGCGCTGTCTGATACATTGAACAGTATCTCGAGAAACGTCGCCTCTGTGGGTTTTGGCTTTTTTGTTCTGGCGGTACTGCTGTCTTTCTGGGTGACCTCCACCACCGTAGCGCCGCTCAACCGACTGGCCAGATCCGTAACCCGGCGCGGCCCGCAAGACCTCAGCCCGGTTGCTCAGCCGGTGCCAACCGAAATGGTGCCCTTGGTCTCCTCGCTCAACAGCCTGATGGCCCGACTAAACCAATCGCTCACACAATCCGAGGATTTCATCGCCGAGGCCGCCCACCGTGTGCGCACTCCATTGGCGACCGTGCGTTCCTATGCAGAGACCACTCTGCAGCGGGTCGACAAGGAAGAAAACCGGCAGGCTCTGCGCTCCATGGTGCGCGCCATCGACGAAAGCTCCCGCGCGGCAGGGCAATTGCTGGACCATGCGATGATCAGTTTTCGCGCTGACCAGCTAGAGTACCAGGATCTTGATCTGGTGGAACTGGTGCAGGATCTGGTCTTGCGCCTCGCCCCAGTAGCCGAAATGAAAGACATTGAGCTGCGGCTGGATTTGCCAGAGCCGGTGCCGGTCAAGGGCGATTCCATCTTGCTACAAAATGCCATCCGAAATCTGATCGACAATGCGCTGAAATACTCCCCCAGCGAAAGCATCATCGATATCCGCGTCAGCTCTGATCCGCGCTCCCAGGTCGAAGTTCGGGATCAGGGGCCGGGATTCCCGCCGGATGAAATTGCTGACCTCGCCCTGCGGTTTTCACGCGGCAACAACGCAACGGGCACCATTGGATCCGGTCTTGGCCTGACCATTGCCCAGGATGTCGCGCTGGCCCATGGCGGTGCAATGACCCTCACCAACCGAGAGAAAGGCGGCGCATGCGTTATCTTTTCGCTTTGATGCTCTGGACCTCCCCCTTGGGCCTAGCGGCACAGGACTGGGAGGATCAGCAGATCTTCACCGGCAGCCTTGTCGGCCAGACATCCAATCAGTCGGGCAGTCAAACTCTGCGCATTCTGTCCAGTACCGACACGTCCTTTATGACGCCGGTCATTACCAGCTATCTGGCTGAACACCCTGATCTGTCGGTGCGATATCTGGTCTCTGGCACGGCGGAAATCGATCGCATTTTTCGCCAGGACCCGGCGCAGTACGATCTGGTGATTTCCAGCGCCATGGACCTGCAGTTCAAACTCACCAACGACGGCTTTGCCCTGCCAATCGAAGGCATTTTCACCCCCGACTGGGCGCAGTGGCGCGACAGCCTGTTTGCCTTTACCACCGAACCCGCTGCCATCGTCATCCGCCGCGCCGATTTTGCAGGCCAGGATATCCCGCAGACCCGGCAAGAGCTGATCAAGGCCCTGCGCGCCCGCCCCGAGGTATTTCGCAACCGGCTCGGCACCTATGACATTCGCCAATCCGGCTTGGGTTACCTGTTTGCCACCCAGGATGCTCGTGCCTCTGAGACCTATTGGCGCCTCACGGAAGTCATGGGTAACCTTGGCACCCGGCTTTATTGTTGTTCCGGCGATATGATCACCGATCTGGCCAATGGCAAAATCGCCGTCGCCTATAATGTGCTGGGCAGCTATGCGGCGGCGCGTATGGAAACGGCCAAGGATCTGATGGTGATCCTGCCCTCTGATTTCCCAACCACCATGATGCGCACGGGGTTTGTTTCGGCCCAAGCCGCAGAGCCTGAACATGCCGGTGATTTCATGCGCCATCTGATCGAGGTGCAATCCGAGGCTATTGATCCCAAAATCTTCCTCTTGCCGCCCCTGCTTCCTGCCGACACGGCCGCTGGCCAGTCCTCCATCTCGCTCGGGCCTGCACTTATGGCCTATCTTGACCGCCTGAAACGGCGCACATTTTTGCAAGAATGGGAAAGCGCGGTCATTCAATAGACTGCTCATTGCTGAACGGGGGACCGTAGGAAACGGCAGCCTATTCGACCAGTTGCACGCCTGCTCTTTCGTGCTAGGCTCTGGGATGTATTGAGGAGGATTTTTATGAGTGTTCTTAAGACTATCACCCTGGCCGCCACACTGATGACCCTAGCGCAACTTCCTTCGATGAGCCTCGCTTACGGTGGCGGCGAAGGTGGCGGCGGCGGCGGCGATAGCAGCGCCGGAGGGAGTTCTTCGCAGGGGCTAAGCAATGCTACGACCCGCAGCGTGGTCAATATCATATCACGGGGCGGCTCCCGTTGTGGCAAGCTTCCTCCAGCCTACAAATGTGACTGTTTTCGCTGGGTCTACAAACGCGCCGCCGACAAACTGGCAGGAAATCCGACCTACTCCGAAGCCTACCAAGCTCTCGAACGCGTTGAACGCAGCCTAGAGGCCGTGGTCCAGCAAAACCGAGATACCACTCAGCCGATCCGGCGCCGCGCACTGGAAACCTACACCCCTGTCAAACCCGCCTCGGTGCCAAAGGTCAATCGCGCCACGGTCCAGGCCATGGACCGTGCCCAGACGGTTTTGCTGCGCTCACCCGATAATAAACAGGAACACTATGCCCGCATCGCGCAGGCGGTGAATTCGAACAAGGTCCTGCTGCGCTCTGCCCTGCTGCCCGGCGGCATGATCCGTCTGGCCAATAAGCTATTCACTTCGCTGCTGCGTCAGAGCTGAGGCCATGGATCTGCTCCCCTGCGCCAAGGCAGCGCAGGGGACAATGCTCTTTGTTTAGCGCACCACATGCACCGCGCAGGCGGCATGACGCACCACCTGGGCAGCAGTAGAGCCCAAGAGCAGATCCTGCATGCCGGGACGGTGCGAGGCCATAATCACCAGATCAGGGTTGTTTTGCTCGGCCCAGTCCAGGATAGACCGCCCCGAATGGCCTTCGATGACCAGACCAGTGGCATTGGGCAGGGTCTGGGCCAAAGCCTCAAGCTCTTCTTGCAGGGCATTACGGGCCTGCGCCATGTATTCAACTGGCATGTAAGAAATCGCATAGCTCGGAATTTGTTCGACCACATGCAAAAGTGTGATCTTGCCTTCCGGAGTGGCCAGCAATTGCGCCAGCTTAAGCGGCGCCGATACATCGCGATCCGGGTCAAACGAAATGGGAACAAGAATATTATGGTACATTTGAAGCCTCCTTTGGCTACTAACCTTTAAGGAGCATGCACCCAGATCAAACCGCAGGCATTGATCCAGGTCAGAAAACTCCCACCTTTGGATTTGTGTGTTTTCTGTTCAAAACCTGGCCTCCACTGAGGACGTTACAGGCTCTCAAAGGTGGCCGAGACATCATACATCACCGGCTCAAAACTACGGCAAAGCTCATTGATCTTGCGATTGCGCGCGCGCATTTCGTCAGAGCGCAGCATCTCCATAAAATCCTCCCGGCGGCGCCATTGCGAGTAGTTGGCAATGCGGGTCTGGGCATCGTTCACATGCAGACCAGCAGCAACAAATCCCGGCTGTTTAGAGATGAACTCCCCATAGGCATCCTTGAGCGCATCCATAAGATCCTGACAGGTTCCCGGCGTCATCTCAAAGGTGGTGATGACGGTCTGAATGCCCGCCTCATCGGTGATTTTTGGCATTGGCTTTCCCCTGGCTATTGTGCTGAGTGTGACAAGCCTACGATGGTTCCGGCAAAAAACGAACGCGTTTTTGCCAAGAGTGGTTGCCAGCCGTGGCAACACACTTAGAACGGGTATATGACAACAAGAATTCTGCGATAACGCTGTGCCCCGTTTGGGCCTTGGGCTTTTGATCCTGTACGCCGTGGCGCTGCCCCTGACAGCCACAGCTGGTGCCTGGAAGCAGCCGGCAGGAGAGGGGTTTGCCGCGACCAGTTTCACGCTTCGCAATTTGGACAGCGGTCTGCAGGGCGAACTTAGCTACTACCGCGATTATGGCCTCACTCCGCGATTTGATCTCGGCTTTGATTTCAACCAGCTTGACACCCAGTCAGGCCACGCTTTGGTTTTTCTGCGCCTGCCGCTGCAACAGGGAGCGGACACCACGCAGATTGCGGCTGGATTCGCCCTTGGGGGCAGCCATTTCGAGGGCGATTGGCAGCCGATGTACCGGTTGACGCTTTCGGCCGGGCGCAGCTTTCAAACCTCTGTCGGCAGCCTTTGGGGGAGTTTAGACCTGATCCTAGAGCAACGTGGCAGCGCCGCCTCTCCCATAGGGAAACTGGATGGCAGTTTTGGGCTGGATACGGGCCATCGGTTCTCGCCGCTGTTGCAGATTGAAACCGCCTTTGGCAGCGATCTGGATTTTAGCTATGCCATCATCCCATCGCTGCGCATCAAGCTCAACGACCTAAACTTTCTTGGCAAACAGCGCTTCAGCAACAGCGATCTGACCATTGGGCTTGAATATCGCCGCACAAAGACCCAAAGTCTCGGCCTCAAGATAGCCATGTGGCGGCGGTTCTGATGCGCGCCCTTAGCCAGCCCCTGTTCACGCACAGCGAGTAGACTGGACTATGACAAATCCAATCCGACCCACCGATAACGAAGCCCGCACCCTGGCCAAGCAACTTATGGGGGAGGCCCGCTTTGCCGCCCTGGGCACTGTGAGCCCCGAGGGCAGCCCGCTGGTCACCCGCGTGGCCTTTGGCCTATGCCCGGCCGGCCAGCCAATCAGCCTGATCTCTGGCCTGTCACAACACAGCCAGATGCTGCAGGCCAACCCGAACTGCTCGCTGCTGGTCGGAGAGCCCGGCGCCAAGGGCGATCCCCTCACCCATCCGCGGATCAGCCTGGTGGGCCGGGCAGAAGCCGTCGACAACCAGGGCCCAGAACACGCTGAGATGGCCGCGCATTATCTGCACAGCCATCCCAAGGCGAAGCTCTATATTGGTTTTGCGGATTTCTTCTTTGTTCGCTTTGCGCTGGATGTCGGCTATTTGAATGGCGGCTTTGGCAAGGCCTTCCACCTCAGCGCCAATGACCTCGCAATCCCCGGCTGAAGGCGACTGCTCTACTTATCCACCCGCACGATCACCTGTACCTCGCCGCGCAGGCTTTCCCCCCAGTTCAACCGGATCTGGTCCTGGTTACTGCCTTGCTCCAGCTGCACCCAAGGGCGCGGGTAACGATAGGTGCCGCCGGAATTGCGCATTGGTCCGATACAGACCACCGCTTCCACCGCCCGGGCCCGGCCCTGAAACGGCATGCCGCCCGCGGTTGAGACCGTCCAGGTGCTGGCCACGGTCGCCTGCTCGTGGCGCAGCCGCAGCGGGCTGGCCACCGGGGTTGAGATGCCGTGAAAGGTATTGCCTTCAAAGAACACTGATTTCGTGCGGCCAAAATCCAGATCCGAAAAACTGGTATCCACCCGATCCGCCCGGTCAATATTGCCATTGATCGACCGGAATTTATTGCCCGAGATACTCACCCCATTGAGGAAATGCCCGGTGCCATAGGGTTTCACCACCACGTAGCTGAACCAGGGCGCCACATCGCTGGACAGGAACACATTGTCGGTGATCGACAGGGCGCTAAAGGAAAACCCACTGGAGAAATTCGGGGTTGGGTCCTGCTCATTGGTCCATTCGATAAAACAATTGTCGACATAGTTGTCCGAAATCGTTGAGGCACAATAGGTCGAGGCGATGATCAGCCCGGCCGTGCGCACCCCGTTTGCGATACTGTCGCCCTGAAAAAAGTGATTGCCGGTGATAGTGTTATTGGCCCCGGCCAGCAATGCAAAATGCCGGAACTTGGTCACCCGGTTGTTGCGCAGCTTGGCGTCATTAGCATTCACATTGATGCCGACACTGCTGCGGTTGGGCACCGTTTCGGCCTCTTCAGAAGACAAGAACTGGCAATTGTCTACCAGAATGCCCTGACAGCCCGATCCAATCGAGGTAATCCCACGATCCTTGGGCCGCGAGATAAAGCAATGGTCCAGGCTGAACACCGTCCCAGCTGAGGGCAGACGCAGGGCGCTGCAATGGGAGTTGCACTGGATCTCCACCTCGGTCATGCCAAATTTGCTCAGCGCGCTGAAGCCGCTGAAATCCAGCATGTATTTGAAATCTTTGAAGGTAAAAACCTGAGTACCCGCCGCATCATAGAGCGGCGCATTCAGGGTTATCTCACCGGCACCGGTGTTCTTGCTGCGCACATAGATCTCACGCCCAACCCCAGAGCCCTCGACCAAAGCCCCCACCGGGATATTGGCAATATTATTGACGCTCTTCAGCTTGCGCGGATCATTGGGGTCATAGGTCGCCTGCTCACTCCAGCTCTGGGTATCCCAGGCCGCCCCGCCCGAGGCCGAGAGCTGACCATTGCGGATCACCCGCCGGGTTGAATAAGAGCTGCGATTGGGCACCGCCGCCTGCATGTCAATCGGCGCGGTAACGGTGACCATGCGCCCCGCCAAATCAAAGGATTCATGATCCGATGAATTCAGCAACGCTTGAAACCCTTTCTTGAACCCCTCTTCCTCATTGCCAAAGGCAGCCGCATAGGAGGGCAGGTCAAAGCTCTTGCGCAGCAGCAGCATCTTGTCGACCGGCATCCGAAGGCTGCCTTCAAAATGGGTCGGATTGTTGAGCGACACAGTCTGCGCCAAAAAGAACTGCCCGGCAGGCACCAGGATCTGCCGCCCCGCAGCGGCTGCATCCGCCGCTTCAAAGGCCGCAGTATTATCCGTCACATCATCGCCAATGGCGCCATAGTCGAGAACATCCACTGTGCTGATCATATCGCGCAGAAAGGCGCTGGTCAGATCGGTGAACTCAATATCGTCGATGCGAACTACACCGCCATTGGGGCCAATAAGATCCAGGCCCAAATGGCCATAGCTCGCTGCCAGGCCCCAGGGCATATCAACCCCTGTGCGACTGCCGGTGCCAATGATCGCTGTGACCTCAACCACCGCGCCATAGGAGGTCAGCGTGGTACTGCTGCCCACTTCGATCACCCCGTCCACATGGTTGTCGCTGCTGTCCCCGGCCCAGCCGGCAATCCGCACCGTTGGCAGGGCACCGCTCATCGCTTTGATCCGCGCCTTCACCTGCAAATAGCAGCCCGGCTGCAGCGGCGTCTTGCCCATATAGCGCAGTTTCTGGGTCGCCTGCAGCTTCTGCAACTCCAGACAGTCGGCAAAATCGGGATCCGCAACTACAATGGCTGCATTGGGCGCCCCGTCATAGGTATCCGAGCCCGGCGTGCCATCGCCGCTCGACCAGACGTCCAGGCCAGCCTCAAACTCTGGCGGCATCAACACCAGACCCGCAGTAATCACCTTGTTCATCCCTAAAACCCTTTCCAGCAGCGCGCATGCATATCGAGAGACAGAGCTACCTGACGGGGCTTAATCGGCACCAAGCACAGCGCGCGCCCCCTCTGCAACGCTGCCTGCCGGGCTTTGCTTTGGAGCCACTCCTCGCCTGAGGACCGCCCGGCAGGGAAAGGCGGCTGCCCCGGACCAAATCGCCGAGGGGCCCCGCCCCAAAGGGCGGGGAGACGGCTATTTTGTTTGGAAGGCGGCCGGTGCTCCCTGCCAGGACCTCAGTCAGGCGAGGGGGGAGGTCTTCAAAGCTTTGCTTGGGAGAGCCTCAGAGCTGAAATCGCTCCTTCAAACAAAAAAAGAGAGCGCCCAAAGGGCGCTCCCAATTCTTAGAACTCTGGATCTGGGACTATTCCGCCGCCAGAGCTCGCTCGATCAGCGCAATGGTCTCTTCGACGCCATAGAGCGCGATAAATCCGCCAAAACGTGGCCCCTGCGACGCGCCTAGCAGCACTTCATAGATCGCCGTGAACCACTCGCGCAGCGGCTCGAACCCGTGGATCTTGCCAATAGCAAAGACCACCGACTGCAGGAATTCCTCATTTGAAAAGTCGGCCTCCGGCAACGGATCGTCCTTGCCTGCGATCTCATTCTTTTTGGCAATTGCCGCCAGCGCCGCATCACCGGATTTCAAGGCATCCGCCAGGTCCTGCAGGGCCAGACGTTCCAGATCGCTTGGGGCGCGGAACACTTTGGTTGGTTTCACCTTGTCATTGAAATAGGCCACCGCAAAGCCCGCCGCCTGATCCATCGCCGGATTGCTTTCAGGCGTTGCATCGGGGGCGTATTTGTTGATGAAACCCCACATGGTCTCCTTGTCTTCAGCGCTGGACGCAGAGGCGAGGTTCAAAAGCATGCTGAATGGCACCACCATATCCGACTCCGGTACATCGCCGCCATGGATGTGCCAAACAGGGTTGTTCAGCTGCGCCTTCAGATCCTGCGTCGCATAGGCGCGCAGCTGCTGATGGTATTCATCCACCGCCTTGGGGATCACGTCAAAATGCATCCGCTTGGCGGTTTTGGGCTTTAGGTACATGAAATAGGACAGGCTCTCGGCGCTGGCATAGGTCAGCCATTCGTCGATCGAAATCCCATTACCAGAAGTCTTGGAGATCTTCTGCCCATTGGCATCCAAAAACAGCTCATAGGTGAAATGGTCCGGAGCGCGATGGCCCAGGATACGGCAGATCTTGTCGTAGATCGGCGTATTGGTGCTGTGATCCTTGCCGTACATCTCAAAATCAACTTCCAGCGCCGCCCAGCGGGCACCAAAATCCGGCTTCCACTGCAGCTTCACATTGCCGCCCGTCACCGGCACGGTCCACTCCTTGCCGTCCAGATCATCAAAGGTGATACTATGGGTCTCGGCACAGACCTTTTTCATGGGCACATAGAGCACCTGCCCGGTTTCCGGATGGAAGGGCAAAAAGATCGAATAGGTCGCCGCGCGTTCTTCGCGCAAGGAGGCCAGCATCACCTCCATGATCTCGTCGTATTTTTCCACTGCTTGTTTCAGCACCGCATCAAACTGACCCGAGCCATAGAATTCGGTGGCCGAGTAAAACTCATACTCAAAGCCAAAGGTATCGAGGAAGCGGCGCAGCATGGCGTTATTGTGATGGCCAAAGCTCTCGTGGGTGCCAAAGGGATCCGGCACCGAGGTCAGCGGTTTTTGCAGATGCTCTATCAGGCTTTCGGCATCGGGTACATTGCCCGGTACTTTGCGCATGCCATCCAGATCATCAGAAAAACAGATGAGCTTGGTCGGGATATCGCTGATCACCTCAAAGGCGGTTTTGATCATCGTGGTGCGGGCAACTTCGCCAAAGGTGCCGATATGCGGCAGACCTGAGGGACCATAGCCGGTCTCAAACAGCACATAGCCTTTCTCTGGCGCGCCCTTGGCATAACGTTTGAGCACCCGGCGGGCTTCTTCAAACGGCCAGGCTTTGCTCTTGAGAGCGGTGTCGCGCACATCAGACATTGCTGTTCTCCATCAGCGACCGCAAGGGTCGCATAGTCCTGTCCCGCCACCCCATGCAGCAGGCCCCTTACTCAGGTCGGCCCGGTCTATGGTGCAGATGCAGCATGAGTCAATGAAGAGAGCCGCGCTTGCACCGCTTTCAAGGGCTAGAATGCGCCTTTTCGACGATCCAGTCGAGAATTCGGCGCACATCCTCCTGTGCGCCAGTGCCATCACGCAGCCCAGCAAAATATCCGCGCGCCGAGGTGGTCGTCGGCGCTTGCAGCCGCAACAGCGCGCCGGTCTCAATAAAACTATCGAGAATACCGCCCCAGGCCAGAAAGATCCCCTGCCCCGCCAGCCCGGCATTTACCAGCATTGCATAGGAACTGAAGTCCAGAACCCGCGCGCGCTTTGGCATCCGCTGCCCGGCGGATTTGAACCAGCTCGGCCAGTCATGCCACTGGCTGCGGGCGGCCTCCATTGTCAGCAGGGTCATGCAGGAGAATTCATAGTCCTGCGGCGTCATGCCAAGCCGTGTCAGATACAGTGGGCTGGCCGCGGCATAGACCTCATCACTAAGCAATCGCTGCTCCCCGTCCAACCCGCTCCCCTGCAGGCCAAAGCGCACAACCAGATCGCCGGGGCGCACTGCCTCTCCATACTCCTGGCTTATGATACGAATCGTTACATCGGGAAAGGCCTGCTCCAGCTCTCCCAAGCGCGGGATAAGCCAAAATCCGACAAAACCAGAGGGGGCCGTGACCGTCACCACCCGCGTTTCTGCCGCTTTTCGGATTTGTGACACCACATCTTCGATCTGACCAAAACCACTGTGCAGGGCCTGCAAAAGATCCTTTCCTGCCTGGTTAATACGTGCGGGCCTATGGGTTCGATCAAACAGATCACAGCCCAGATCCGCCTCCAGTGTCGCGATCCGACGCGAAATTGCCGGTTGCGAAACATTCAACTCATCCGCAGCTGCGGTCAGCGTGCCGTGACGCGCTGCAGCATAAAAGGCCGTCAGGCCGGAAAAGCTTGGGAGACGCTCCATAACATAACCTCAACGTATATTATATCGCAGCTTTAGCGCATTGATCGGCACAGAAGAACCCCTTTATCTGACCTCAGTACAAAGTCACATCAAAACCTCAGGGAGGCCCCAGCACATGCAACAGGAAATGACCCAGGACATCGCAACCGACATTACTACGCTTGCCGTCGAATTTGATGACAGCGAGCAGTTGCATCAGGCTTGCAACCTGCCCCATGCGCCGCAGGACAATCTGCTGGTGGTCGATGCCGCCCAGGTGCCCTTGTCAGGTGGCACCGACGCCGCCTATGGCGAGGTCCGCTGGCGCACCTTAATCAACAGCTGCTCTGAGAAAAGCCGCGACATGGTGCTGGGCATCGCCGAGTTCGAACCCCATGGGCGGCTTTTGCCGCACCGCCATGACCCTGCTGAATTCTATTTTGGCCTCGAAGGCTCTGGTATTGTGACCATTGATGGCACCCCTCACGAGATGCGACCCGGTGTTGCGATCTATGTGCCCGCCAATGCCGAACATCACACCCAGGCCGGGCCGGACGGGCTGCGGTTTGCCTATGGCTTTGCCGAGGCCAGTTTTGAGCAAATCACCTATCGCTTTTCAGCAAGTGAAGAAGCCCAGGCCTGAAAGCCGCTGGGAACCGGCTGTTCCCCGGCCGTTTCCCGCCGGATTTTCACCCGCTGGCCAGAGGCAGGAGTTGAACCTGGGCCTGGCCATGCCTATCCTTGTGCCTGAAATTTCGCGCAAAAAGGATGTCCCATGCCCGAGCAAAACGCCCAATCCATGTCCCAGCAGGACTGCCTCGTGGCTCTGATGGTGGCGGTCTCTGCCTCGGACGAAAACATCCGCACCGCCGAGCTGATCAAGATCCAGTCCGCCGTCAACATGCTGCCGGTCTTTGCCGATTATGACATCGACCGCATGACGCGGATTTCCAATACCGTGCTGGATCTGTTTGAACAGGAAGACGGGCTGGAAGCCCTGTTTGGCCTGATCCGCGACGACCTGCCAGAGCGCCTGTATGAAACCGCCTATGCCCTGGCCTGCGATGTGGCCGCTGCCGATGGCAAACTGGCTGAGACCGAGCTCGAGTTCCTCGCCGAGGTGCGCTACGAGCTCAACATCGACCGTCTGCATGCCGCCGCCATCGAACGCGGCGCCCGTGCCCGACATATGGTCTAAACCCGTGACCCGTTAGAACCCCACCCTGCCCGCGCTTTTGATGCTCGGACAGGGTATTTTGGTAGCTGGTTTGGCGGGCTTTTGCCCCCCAAAGCACCTAATCACAAAATTGGTCTGCTCATATTCTCCAGTTTTGGAGCTTAAAGACACAACCACTTGCGCCTAAACAGGCTCCAACATCGTCATTGGAGCCAGCCATGAACAAGCCACTCGACATCCAAACTCTGCCCTCGGTCTGCCCGCTGGACTGCCCAGACACCTGCAGCCTTAGCGTCAAGGTGCAGGGGGAGAGATTGGTTGAGGTCAAAGGCTCCAGCGCCAATCCCTATACCGGCAGTGTGATCTGCAACAAGGTGGCGCGCTACTACCCGGAGTTTGTGCATGGCGCTGCCCGCCTGACCCATCCGCTGAAACGGGTCGGCCCGCGCGGCTCTGGCCAGTTTGAACGGATCAGCTGGGACACGGCCTTGGATATGGTGCATACTGGGTTCAGCAAGGCGATTGAGGCCCATGGCCCCGAATCTGTGCTGCCCTTCAACTATGCCGGCCCGCATGGCGAACTGGCAGGCGGCTCGATGGATCGACGGTTCTTTTACCAGATGGGTGCCAGCCTGCTCAACCGTGGTCCGCTGTGCGGCGGGGTGCGTGGTGGTGCCTATGCCAGTCTGTTTGGCGCGGCCCCAGGCATGCCGCCAGTGCAGATCGAACACTCTGATCTGATTTTGGTTTGGGGCAACAATGTTACTGTCTCCAACCTGCATCTGGCACCGCTCTTGAAAAAGCTGCGCGCCCGTGGCGGCAAGGTTGTTGTGGTCGACCCCAAGCGGATCAAGATTGCCGAGCAATGCGACCTTTATCTACAGATCAAACCCGGTACCGATGTGGTACTGGCTATGGGGCTCGCCGCCGAGCTGGAGCGCCGCAATGCGCTGAACGAGGCCTTTATAACTGAATGGGTAGAGGGATTTGATCCCTATATGAGCCAGGCCCGGCAATACGATCTGGACCAGGTGGTCGAGACCTGCGGTATCAGCGCAGAGGAGTTTCACGCGCTGGCTGATATGATGATTGCCTCCCAGAACATGGCCTGCGCCTTTGGCAATGGGATTGAGCGTGGCCGCTCTGGCGGCTCGGCGCTGCGGGCCGGCATGGCCCTGCCCGCACTGCTGGGGCATCACGGGCGACTGGGCGCCGGGGTGATGGCCAAATCCGGCGGCGCCACCCCCAAAACCCAGGCTAGACTGCAGGGGGACCATCTGATCAAACCCGGCACCCGGGTCTTCAACATCGTTGATTTGGCGGAAAAACTACAGGACGACAGCCTTGAGGTGCCGATCAAGGCCACGATGATCTACAACCACAATCCGGTGGCGACCCATCCGGATCAGGCCAACTTGATGCGGGCCTTGATGCGCGAGGATCTATTCATAGCGGGCTGCGATGTGGTGATGACCGACAGCATGGCCTATTGCGATGTGATCCTGCCTGCGGCCTCACATTTTGAGTTCGACGACATCTATGGCGCCTATGGGCAAAACTACCTGCAGCGGGCCGCTCCGGTGATCCCTCATGTCGGAGAAAGCCTGCCCAATACCGAAATCTTCCGCCGGCTCGCGGCCCGGTTTGGCTATGAGGATGCGCTGTTCCAAGCCAGTGACACCCAGTTGATGGATGAGGCGATCGACGGCGCCCACCCGCAGCTCGAGGGTAAACGCCCCAGCGAGATCCCATTGGATCGCGCCATCGAAATGATGGCCCCGGATGGAGAGCCGCTGGTGATGTGCAAGAACGTCACCCCGGCCACAGCTTCAGGCCGGATCGAGCTGTTCAGTCAGGACTACCAAGACCGCTATGGCTTTGGCGTGCCGCGCTATGACCCCGCGCCGCAGGATCTGCCCCTGGTGCTGATCACCCCCAGCTCCTCCAAACGGACCAATGCCACCTTTGGCAGTGACCCGGCCTCGACCGGACCGGAACAGCTGGAAATGCATCCCAAAGATGCCGAGGCCCGTGGCCTGACGGAAGGGGAGATCGTCACGGTCTGGAACGCACGTGGCGCTGTGACCCTGGCACTCAAGATCACCACAGCCACCCGGCCCGGCGTGCTTTATTCGCCCAAAGGCACCTGGCGCGGCTCTTCGCAAACCGGCCTTACGGTCAATGCGCTGATCCCCGCAGATATTCGCACTGATATCGAGGATGGCGCCTGCTACCACGAGACCTTTGTGGAGGTGAAACCGCTGCAATAACCTAGTGCAGGCACCGAGAGATCTGGGACATCTGGCTCGCCCCTATGAGTCAGGTCTCAGGTACCGTAGCTTTGGCCCCAGCGTTCGATCAACTGCTGTTGCAGGCGTTTGGCGTTTTTATTCCAGGCCCGCGCGCCTTCAGGGCGTTCACGCTCTGCCCGGCTGATCCGGGCGCGGGCCTTGGTATCAGCGGCAAAGATGGTAAAGGCCAGAACCGTGCCACCCGAGGTGGTCAGAAAGCCGCCAAGCCCGGAAACAAAGTTCAGCGTGCCGGTCTTGGCCGCAACCTTGATCGGGTGGCTTTTGATCACCCGGCCATTGGCATCGCGCATCGGAAAGCTTTTGAGCAACGGTTTCAGCGCCCC
>NZ_JBDWPJ010000186.1:0-5715 GCF_039971195.1 Pseudophaeobacter sp. | reverse complement strand
GCTGCGGTCCCATTCGCCAAACCGGGCCAGGTGGTCGTAATCGCCGGCCATGTCATCGCGGTGCACCATGCGGCGGCTGGAATAGCCCTGATCCTGTTCAAAATAGGCGCCAATCAATTGCTTCAGCTCCTCCCAGATCTTGGCTGGGGGCTGATCCTGCAGTGGTGCGGGCACTTCCTTGAGGCTGCTGCCCAGACCGATAAAGGCGGCGCGGGCGACCTCGGCGGGGCCGATGTCCTTAAAGGCACCTTCTTCGGCCATGGCAGCCTCGATCAGTAGTTGCTTTTCAAACTTCTTTTGCTGCGCTTCCGAGGGTGGCGCGCCGGTTTTGTAATCATAGAGATGCAGAAACCCGCGTTCATCCTGATCAATCCGGTCAGCGCGGCAGGCGATGGTGAAATCCAAAGGTTCCAGCCGGGCCTCGCCCATGGCTTCCAGTTTGAGCGGCATGCCTCGGCACTGGCGCGACTGTTCGGCCTGGATGAATTCGCCAGCAAGGCGTTGAATACGGCTGAGCCACAAGAGCCGCGCCACTGGCCAGGGCACATCGCGTTCCAACAGATTGCGGGCGGTTTCAACCAGATGATCAGCGGTCAGGCGGCTGGGGTCTTCCAGGCTGTCACGGATGAAGTCCTCAAAGATTTCATGCACCACGGTGCCACGCAGCAGCGCATCGGGTTCCTGCACCAGCGCATTCAGCGGCCGCAATCGCAGCACATGTTTGGCGTATATCGCGTAAGGATCGCGGATCAGGCGCGGGATCTCGGTGATGGTCAATCGGCGCGGACGGCTGGCGACAGGTGGGCGTGGCGAGGGGCGCGGTGCTGGTGGCAGTTCTGTGGGCTCTTCCAGGGCCTCGGCCCAGGCGAGCCAGTCCTGCCCTCGGGTTTTCATTGCCTCCAGCGCTGCCCTGCCGCCCTGATCGGGCAAACCGGACAGCAGATTGGTCAGGCGATTGAGCCAGCGCGAAGACACCGTATCGGCCTCGTCCGAGCGGGCGGCGCGGGTCAGCCAGACCTCAGGCGCGGCCACAGCCTGTTGGAAATCATGCGCCGAAAGCCCAATGCGGCGCTCCGGCAGTAAAAGCCCGGCCTGATGGCGCAGTTGCCGGTTAAGCCAGGGATCGGGCTTGGCGGCTTCGGGCCAGCTGCCCTCGTTCAGGCCGCCTAGGATCACCAGATCAGCGCCCTGCACGCGTGCCTCCAGCGTGCCCCAGATCATGATAGAGCCATAGGGGGTATCGCGGTCGCGCACCTCTCCCTGGGACAGCAGGGCGGACAGCAGATCAGCAAAATCACGGGCCGACATCGCACCACCATAAGAGGCTTCGGCCTCGAGGTTTTCAAAGGCTTTCAGGGCTTCCTGACCGGCCTTTTTGTCCCAAAGCGTGCCGCTTTCACCCGCTGCAAAAACCTGACTGCCAGCGGCGATGGCCTCGGCACGGCAGCGCAGCAGCGCCACCCATTCCGTCAGATGCAGCGGAGTGGTTACCTCGCGATCTGCAAAGTTCTGTGCCAGCCAATCGACCCAGCCGGAGATCAGATCCCGTTTGGCGTCAAAGGCTTCAAAGCTTGTCGCATCCGGGAAAGGTGGGCCATTGCGGCGCAGGTCCAGTTCAAAATCGCGGGTGTGGCGCAGGTGTTCGCCACGGGCAGCCTCTGCGCCATCATGGGTCAGCGGATGTTTCAGCAGGGTGAGCAGCGCATCCGCCGTCAGAGGTTTGCAAAACAGCTCTGCCACATGGCGCAGGAACCGCCCCGGAGGCGTCAATTGCAGCGGCAGGCCGGCGGAATCATCGGGCAGGATGCCCCAGCGATCCAGCGCCGCCGAAACCAGTCGGGTGAGCATCCGATCCGGTGAGATCAGCGCAGCGGTTTTGCCCTCTTCGGCGGCCTGACGCAGGCGCAGGGCGATGGCCAGCGCCTCGGCGCGGGGATTGGGTGCTTCGACCAGGGTGATATCGGCGCAGGCCAGATCCAGATCGGTCAGCTCTGGCCCTTCGCTCATCCAGGCATGAGTGACGGGTGCGGGGCGCAGCGCCAATGACACCAGCCGGTTGCGGGCCGGCGAGGCGGGTTGATCCGGGGTCCAGCGCTGTACATCCGCAGGCATGCAATCAAGATCAGTGATCAGTTTGGCAAAACGGTACTGCGGGTGATCCTCTGCGGTCAGCGCGTCCTGTAGATGGTCCCAGACCTCTGGCGGCTGTTCAAAATCATAGCCCGGCAAAACCACGGCACCCTGCGGCAGGCGGGCGATGGCCTGCATCAGCAACAGGGTAGTGCCGCGAGACCCGGTGGAGCCGGCCAGGATCACCGGGTGCTGTGGCGGGTTAAGCTGCCAGCTGTCGATCAGGTTCAACACCACCTGCCGTTGCCGCGCCTCAGCATCCATGGCGCCGTCATGGCTGTCGATGAAGGTATCCGCGATGCCGATGAACTGCTGCGCCCGCGCCCAATGGCCGGACATGTCCGAAATATCAAGCGCGCGGATCACATCGGTGCTGACGCCTTCGCCCTGCATCTCATCAATGAGCGCCGCCAGACTGTCGGAGAGATCATAGAGCGAAGAGCGGGCCGCCAGATCCGGCTGCGCATCCAAAAGCTTGGCAATCAGTTGCGAAAGTTCCAACCGACGACGCAGCGGTGGCAGCGCCGGGGGCAGGCCTTGCAGGCTGGCCTCCTGCGCCAGATCGGTGAGCAGCCGCATCCGGGGCAAAAGCAGCGCCGGTCCTTCCTCGAACAGGGCGCGACAGCGGCGCATCATCCGCGCGGTATTGAGGATCACCTCGACCCGCGCCAGATCTTCGGGCGGCAGGGAGCTACTGCGTTGGATCAGCCCTTGGGCCAGGGCGCGGGGGAAATCAACGCCATTGGGAACGGCAAAGATACGTGGGCCGTCCTGGGCTTCAAACAACATCATTGGCAATCAGATCCTCGGCAATCTTGATGCCTTCGGGGTGGCCGACATCGCACCAGTACCCGGGATATTCCACCGCAAACAGGCGATTGTACCTGGCCATCTGGTTCCACAGGATATTGAGCGAGAAGACCTCCTCCGGGATATCCTGCAATCCGTCGGTTTTGAGGATCTGCACCCCGCCATAGACCAGATCACCACCCCGGCTGATCCTCCCCTGGGCGTCACAGGAGAAATCACCACCGCCACTGCGGCCGCGACAGCGCGTGATCGGGATGCAGACCAGCAGGGCATCCATGCGCGCCGGATCCCAGGCTGCCAAAGCGGTTTGAAACGGGTTCTCCCCCTTCCAGATCACATCGGTATTGGCGGTGAAAACCGGTTCCCTGCCCAGCAGCGGCAGCGCCTGGCGCAGCCCGCCACCGGTATCCAGAACTTTTGGTTGCTCATGGCTCAGTTGCACGCCCTGCGGCAACAGATGCTGTTCCAGCCGCTGCGGCAAGTAGTGCAGATTGGCGACGATCTGCGCGGGCTTCAGCGCCTGCGCCAATGCCAGGGTATGATCGATCAGAGGCCGGCCCGCGACCTCGATCATCGGTTTGGGGCAGCTCTGCGTCAGGGCCTTCATGCGGGAGCCAAAGCCGGCCGCAAAGAGCATCACATTGGGCGTGTTTGTCAGGTTCATCGGCGCAGCTTTGCCAGGTTTTCAGGTGTTGACGCGGGCAGTTCCTTGAGCAGCCATTCTGCCAATTGCGCCAGGGCAGGATGCTCCAACCCCCGCACCACATGGGCCCAGACCCGTGGTACCAGATCAAGGTATTGTGGCTTGCCCCGCTCCTGCGCCAACCGGGCAAAGATGCCGAGAATACGCAGGTTCCGCTGCACACCGATCACCGCATAGGCGGTGCGAAATCCGGAGGCATCCAGCCCAGAACCCTGCAGGTAGCGGTCGATCATCCTGGCCTCGATGGCGGCGGGCACATCCCGGCGGGCATCCTGCAGCAAAGAGACCAGATCATAGGCGGGATGGCCGGTGCGGGCGTCCTGAAAATCAATCACTCCGATCTGGGCCAACCCCTCGCGCTCAGGCAGGTACATCAGGTTTTGCACGTGAAAATCGCGATGCACAAAAACCGCCTCGCCTTTGATCGTCTGGCGCAGGATGTCTTCGAACTGGTTCTCGAACCGGGGCAGCAAGCCGGAGTTTGAAGTGCCGAGGATACCATCGCGGTAGCAGGTGATCACCAGACTGGACATTTCTGCCATGAGCCGGGGGCCAAGCGGTTCCAGCGCTACGGTCAGGTTTGAGGCGGGCGTCTTGTGCAGATGCACCAGCAGATCTGTCGCCAGCGCATAGAGGGCGTCTTCCTGACCGGGGTCGGCCTTGAGGATCTCATAGAACCGCTGGTCGCCCAGATCTTCGGTCAGCAAGAGGCCCTGGTCAGGGTCTTCGGCGACGATGATTGGCGCGCTGACGTCTTGGCTGCGCAGGAAATTGGCGATGCGCACAAAGGGGCGGATGGTCTCGCCGGTTTCCGGCGGCGCATCCATCAGGATGAGCGAGCGCCCATCGGAGTTTGTCAGCCGCTCATAACGGCGCGCCGAGGCATCGCCAGCAACGGCTGTACGGGACCAGTCACCGCGGCCGGTGCGCTGCAAAAAACCGGAGATCTGGGTTTCACGATTTGTCATCTAGGGTCTCGCTGGTCTTTGGAATGGGGGGCATCCCGACAAGGGAGGCCAGGCGGCCTTGCCATTTGGCATCGCTCCAGCTCAGGGTTAGCTGGCGTTGGTCTTCGTGGCCCATGGCCGGGTCCAGCGACAGCGCCAGATGCAGCGCGTGCGGGGGGGTCAGCTCTGCCAGACGATCCGGCCATTCGATCAGGCAAATGGCCTCATCAAAGGCCTCGGTCAGTCCCAGTTCTTCGATCTCTTCCAGGGAAGACAGTCGGTAGAGATCTGCATGCCAGAGCTCGGCCTCGGCGACATCATAGCATTGCACCAGGGTGAAGGTGGGCGAGGGCACGTCCTCTGGGGGATGCATCAGCGATTGGATCAAGCTGCGGGCAAAATGAGTTTTGCCGGCCCCAATCGGCCCGTCCAGCAATAGGCAGTCACCGGGCTGTAGCTGTTTGGCGATCTGTTCTGCCAGCTCTGTTGTGGCCTCGGGAGAGGGGAGCTGCAGGGAAATCGCACGCGTAGAAGCGGGACTGTCAGAGGGGGCAAAATCAGGCTGTTCGGTCATCCCTGCACAATGCCTTTGGCAGGCAGGGGCTGCAAGCGCGAAGGGCGCGATCAACCTACATTGATCGCGCCCCTTTCAAATCAGGAAACCTTGCTGAAAGGCTCAGGGTGTCAGGCCTGGCCGCCCTGGTCTGTGATGGCGAATTTCTGTTGATCCAGCGGCGGCAGGCCGGGTTCTGGCGCCTGAAAGCTGACCATGGTGGCACCGTTCTGGATTGCAGTCACTTTGCAGACCAGCGGTGTGCCGTCGCGCAGTTGCACCTGCGACCACCACGGCGTGCGCCCATCGCTGCCAGCCACAAAGTCGCGGATCTCCCCCCAGACGGGGGTGGCGCTGCAGGTATCCTGCCAGACGCGGGCCGCATCCATGATCGACACTTTGGCAAAACTGGCCTCGGGATCCATCTTCCACAGGCTGTGATAGGTCTCATTCGAGAAGGTCATGGTGCCGTCATTGGCAAAGACAGCGATGGCTTCGCCCATTTGGTCCATGATCGACTGGCCCATTTCCAGCTCGGACCGGAACTGACGTGTCAGGGTGACTTCGGCGGT
>NZ_JBDWPJ010000185.1:0-13688 GCF_039971195.1 Pseudophaeobacter sp. | reverse complement strand
AAGGGCGGCACCGGCCATTATGAGGCAGTGGAAATCACCTTTGACCCGGCGCGCATCAACCGCGCCAAGCTGCTGGAACTGTTCCTGCGCTCGGTTGATCCTACCGATGCGGGGGGGCAATTCTGTGATCGTGGAGAGAGCTACCGAACCGCCATTTTTGTCTCTAACCAAAGGGAAAAGGCTCTTGCTCAGCAGGCACTGGGTAAGGCGGAGGCAGATCTGGGACAGGCGATTGTCACGCCCATTCTGAACGCAGAAGTGTTTTATCGCGCCGAAGACTACCACCAAGATTACTACAAGGGCAGCAAGCTGATCCTCACCCGCTTTGGTCCCAAACGTCAGGCGGCGGCCTACAAACGCTACCGCAAGGCCTGCGGCCGCGATGCGCGGGTTGCGCAGCTTTGGGGTGATGCGGCGCCCTTTGCCAAAGATCATTGAAGGCAAGTGAAGGGCCATAAGGGGGCCAGCCCCCTCTTGCGCCAGGCGCAATTCACCCCCGGGATATTTTTGGCCAAATGAAACTAGGAAAATCGAAAATCGGGCTGGAGGTTTAGAATTTGGCCTCTTGGACCTCTTTCAGATCCGGGATCACATCAGCGGTCCCGTGGCGGGTCACCATCAGTGCCGCCGCCCGTGCCGCCAGGGCCATAGCCTGAGGCATCGGCAGGCCGCGATCCAGAGCAGAGAGCACATAGCCGGTAAAAGTGTCGCCGGCCCCGGTGGTGTCCACTGGCGTGACCGGGAGTGCTGGCACCTCTGAGATCTGACCAGAGGCCTTGTGATAATGCCGCGCGCCCCTGGAACCGAGGGTGACAATCACATCCGCCACGCCCAGCGCCTCTGGCGCCTTTCCGATGGCCTGTTGCAATTGCGCGGCCTCGACTTCGTTCAGGAACAACAGATCCAGACAGGGCAAAACCCCCTGCACCGCCTGCGCGTCAAAGGGGGCGGCGGCATAGGCAACCTTAAGTCCCAGTTTGCAGGCCATTTCAGCGGCCTCAGACTGCATATTGGTTTCATTCTGCAGCACCAGGGTGTCGCCGGCATCCGCAGCGCTGAGCGCCTGACCGATCTGATCCAGCGTCAGCGCCCGATTGGCCCCGGGATAGAGGATGATCTGGTTCTCTCCCCCCTGGTCCACCGCAATGATGGCATGGCCGGTGGGCAGATCCAGGCTGGCAATTTGACGGGTATCGACGCCATATTCCATCAGGCGCTGCACCGCCCAGCCGCCTTCGGGGCCGACGGCGCCAATGTGGTGCACGCGCGCCCCGGCGCGGGCGGCAGCGACCGACATATTGGCCCCCTTGCCGCCCAGGAACTGATCCAGGCCCCTCGCCGCCAGGGTTTCGCCCGCGACCGGCAGATGCGGCAGCGCATAAACCATATCCGCATTGATGGAGCCTAGATTCCAGATCGCCATGGGCCTATCCGATGTTGCAGGCGGCCAGAACCGCCATGTTCAACACATCATTGGCCGTCGAGGTGGTGGAGCAGATCTGGATCGGTTTATCGACACCCGAGAGGATCGGGCCCACAACTGTGGCACCACCCATTTCCTGCATCAGCTTGACCGAGATCGAAGCCGAGTGACGAGCAGGAACGATGAGCACATTGGCGGGACCGGTCAGGCGCTGGAAGGGATAGGCCTCTTGTGCGGCAGCATTCAGCGCCACATCAACGGTCATTTCGCCCTCATATTCAAAATCCACCCCGCGTTTGTCCAGCATCGCGGGCGCCAAATGCATTTTTTCAGCCCGTTCCGAAACCGGATAGCCAAAGGTCGAGAAGCTGACAAAGGCCACCCGTGGATCCAGACCCATATGGCGGGCGACCCCGGCGGCGCGTTCGGCAATATTGGCCAGATCGTTTTCATCCGGCCATTCATGCACCAGGGTATCGCCGATCAGCACGATACGCCCCTTGTGCAGCAGAGCAGTAACACCGGCGGCACCATGTTCGCGGTCGGCATCAAAGACATGGTTGATCTGGTCCAGCACATGGGCAGATTTGCGTGTGGCCCCGGTCACCAGCCCGTCGCCATGGCCATGGGCCAGCATCAGAGCCGAGAATACATGGCGGTCACGGCCAACCAGACGGTGCACGTCTTTGCGATCGAAACCTTTGCGTTGCAGACGCTTATAGAGGAAATCCTTATAGACATCAAAATGCGTGGTATTGGCCGCATTGACGATTTCCAGCTCGCGCACCGCATCGCCCAGACCGGCGGCCTCGAGCTTGTGTTTGACGTCTTCGGCGCGGCCAACAACCAGCGCCTTACCAAAGCCAGAGCGCTGATAATTGACAGCAGCCCGCAGCACCCGTGGATCATCACCCTCGGCAAAGATCATCCGGCTTTGAGCCGAGCGCGCCCGTGCGTTCAAGCCACGCAGGATCGAAGCGGTTGGGTCCATCCGGCCTTTGAGGCCAACCTCATAGGCCTCCATATCAATGATCGGGCGACGCGCAGCACCGGTATCCATGCCGGCCCTGGCAACCGCAGGCGGGATGCGGTGGATCAGGCGCGGATCAAAGGGAGTCGGGATGATATAGTCGCGGCCAAAGGTCAGCGATTTGCCGTAGGCCAGCGCCACTTCGTCCGGCACATCTTCGCGCGCCAGGGCGGCCAGGGCATGGGCACAGGCGATCTTCATCTCATCGTTGATGGCACGGGCATGAATGTCCAATGCGCCCCGGAAGAGATAGGGAAAGCCCAGCACGTTGTTGACCTGGTTGGGATAATCCGAACGGCCCGTGGCCACAATGGCATCCACGCGCACTTCATGGGCCTCTTCGGGAGTGATTTCCGGATCAGGGTTTGCCATGGCAAAGATCACCGGATTATCGGCCATGGATTTGACCATCTCCTGGGTTACCGCGCCTTTCACTGACACACCAAGGAAGACATCAGCACCCTGCATGGCCTCTTCCAGCGTGCGCAGCTCGGTTGTGATGGCATGGGCCGATTTCCACTGGTTCATGCCCTCGGTACGACCCTGGTAAATCACGCCTTTGGTGTCGCAGACGATGCAGTTTTCATGCCGCGCGCCCATGCGTTTCAAGAGTTCGATACAGGCAATGCCCGCCGCCCCGGCGCCGTTCAGCACGATCTTTACGTCTTCGATCTTTTTGCCAGAGATATGCAGCGCATTGATCAGACCTGCGGCGCAGATCACAGCGGTACCGTGTTGGTCATCGTGGAAGACCGGAATATCCATCTCTTCCTTGAGCTTTTGCTCGATGATGAAACATTCCGGCGCCTTGATATCTTCGAGGTTGATACCGCCAAAGGTCGGCCCCATCAGCCGCACCGCTTCGATGAATTTGTCCGGGTCTTCGGTGTCGAGCTCGATATCGATCGAGTTCACATCGGCAAAGCGTTTGAAGAGAACCGATTTCCCCTCCATCACCGGCTTGGAGCCCAACGCGCCAAGATTGCCAAGACCCAGAACCGCAGTACCGTTGGAGATCACCGCCACAAGGTTGCCCTTGTTGGTGTAGTCATAGGCAGTTTCGGGATTGGCCGCGATGGCCTCACAGGGGACTGCAACACCGGGGGAATAGGCCAGCGACAGATCGCGCTGGGTCGTCATCGGGACGGTTGCGTTGATCTCCCATTTGCCGGGGGTGGGATCCAGGTGAAAGGCCAGGGCCTCTTCGTCGGTGATCTTTGCTTTGGGCATGGGGTTTCAGCGTCCTCTCCTAGTCGCGCCCAGTCTTAGCCCAGCCTCTCGTCCCTCTCAATCCGCAGCAGCAATATTTTCCTGCGACGGTTTTGCCTAAAACTTCCCTAAAATGCCCAGCTATTCGCCACAATGCCGCCACAATGCTGCCAGCCCAGCGCTCCAATTCCTAATCAATATCTTAACAGGTAAACTCAAGCTTAAAGCGGCTTGCTCCCTTTGCGCCAAGTATATCCGTCAGAATGACCTCTCGAACCACTGCGGTACTCGGGGCAAATTTCTTGGCTAAGCAATTAGTGTAAAAGGAAAAGTATATGACGAGTATTCACTTCAACTCCGGCTCCTCGACGGCGCTGCAGCTTTTGGGCGGCGCAGTTCAGGAAAAGGAGCAGGTCCAGCAAGAAGTCGCGACCGGTAAGGAGATTAACTCTGCCAAGGATCAAGCCGCGCTTTGGGCCATCACCCAGGTGATGGAAAGCGACGCCATGGCCTATGGTGCAGTCTCGGAATCGCTGTCACTGAACGAGGCAACCACATCCGTTGCAGCCTTTGGCGCCGAACGCGCTACGGAAATTCTGACTGAAATGAAAGAATTGGCGATCATGGGGGCTTCGGGTCTGGTGGATTTTGCCAAGATCGAAGAGCAAATGGCGCAAAAGACTGAATCGCTGAACAATGTGATCTCTTCTACGCAATTCAACGGCGTCAACCTGCTGAAGTCTGATATAGACGGCAGCGGCAATAGTTCTATGACGGTGGCGGAAGCAGTGTCGCGCAACGGCTCTTCGGCGCAGGCCGGGCTGGCCAGTTTTTCTGTCGAAAGTCTCGATTTTGAAGGCAGCGCTGATTTCGATATCAATGACCGCACCACGATCACCGACAGTGCCTCAGCCCAGACTGCCTTGGGAGAGATCGAAGGCTTCCTGAACTTTGCCATCGAAGGCGCTGCCCGGATGGGAGCTGCCACCAGCCGCATTGCCAATCAGAATGAATTTGTTGGCAAATTGGCCGATGCCACACGTTCTGGGATCTCTGCACTTCAAGATGCCAATATCGAAGATGTCGCAACCCGTCTCAAGGCCGCAAGCGTCAAGGTTCAGCTGGGTCAGACCTCGCTTGCCATCGCCAATGCCTCCCCTCAGACCCTGCTGGCGATCTCCTGATCCTAGGCAGAACCAACCTATTACCTCCAAAATCCATGTCCCGGCGGGTTCCCTCTTCCCGCCGGGACTTCTCGTTCTGATTTTGGTTTTCCTTCCCCGGCCCGCCCTGTAGACATCCTGCATTCACCACCGGGAGAGCGGGAATGTCAGTCACGCCCATGATGGCACAATACCTCGAGATCAAAGCCGCTCATAAGGATGCGCTGCTTTTTTATCGGATGGGCGATTTCTACGAGATGTTCTTTGAGGATGCGGTCAATGCCGCCGAGGCGCTGGACATCGCGCTGACCAAACGTGGCAAACACAATGGTGAAGACATCCCCATGTGCGGCGTGCCCTTTCACGCCGCCGAGGGCTATCTGCTCACCCTGATCCGCAAGGGGTTTCGCGTCGCCGTTGGGGAACAGCTGGAAACCCCGACCGAGGCCAAAAAGCGCGGCGGCAAATCGGTGGTCAAACGCGATGTTGTGCGTCTGGTCACCCCCGGTACCCTGACCGAGGATTCCCTGCTCGAAGCGCGGCGCCATAATTTCCTGGTCGCCTATTCCGAACTGCGCGATGCGGCCGCCCTGGCCTGGGCCGATATCTCCACCGGGGCCTTCCATGTGATGCCGATCACCCCGGTGCGGCTCTCTCCCGAACTGGCCCGGCTTGCGCCCTCGGAACTGATCGTCGCCGATGGCGCCTCTTATGAGGCCACGGCACCGCTGGCCGATGAATACAAGATCCCCCTGACGCCGCTGGGCAAGGCCAGTTTTGACAGCACCGCCGCCGAAAAACGCATCCTAAGCCTGTTTGGCGTCAGTGCCCTGGATGGGTTTGGCAGCTTCAACCGGGCCGAGATCTCGGCCATGGGGGCGCTGATCGACTATCTGGAGATCACCCAGAAAGGAAAACTGCCACTGTTGCAACAACCCCAACAGGAAGCCGAAGACCGGGTGGTGCAGATCGATGCCTCGACCCGCGCCAGTCTTGAACTAACCCGCTCGCTGTCTGGCAGCCGGGCCGGCTCGCTGCTCTCGGTGATTGACCGCACCACCACCCCCGGCGGGGCCCGGCTGCTGGAACAGCGACTTTCCAGCCCCTCGCGCAATCTCGATGTGATCAATGCCCGGCTTGCAGCGCTGGATTTTGCCTATGACCGCGATCAACTCTGCGAAGATCTGCGCGACGCCCTGCGCAAAACCCCGGATCTGGATCGCGCCCTGTCGCGTCTGGCTCTGGACCGCGGCGGTCCACGTGATCTCGCCGCCATTCGCAATGGGCTGGCCCAGGCCGATACGATTTCCGCCCGCACCTCTGGCGAAGACCTGCCCGCGCTGATTGCCGAGGCCAGCGTCGATCTCACCGGGTTTGATACTCTGCTCGATCTGCTCGACGCCGCCCTGGTGGCAGAGCCCCCCCTATTGGCCCGCGACGGTGGGTTTATCGCCTCCGGCTATGACGAGGAACTAGACGAGGCCCGCACCCTGCGCGACGAAGGCCGCTCTGTCATTGCCAGCATGCAGCAGGACTATGCGGCGCATACCGGCATCACCTCGCTGAAGATCAAACACAACAATGTGCTGGGCTATTTCATCGAGACCACCGCCACCCATGCCGATAAAATGCTGTCACCGCCGCTCTCAGAGAAATACATCCACCGTCAAACCACCGCAAATCAGGTACGTTTCACCACGGTCGAGCTCTCCGAGATCGAAACCCGGATCCTGAACTCCGGCAATCGCGCGTTAGAGATCGAAAAGCGGCTCTATTCGGGCCTTTCCAGCGCGATTTTGGAACAGGCCGCCCGGCTCAATGGTGCCGCCCGGGGCCTGGCAGAGCTGGATTTGCTCACCGCCCTGGCTGATCTTGCCCGGGGCGAAAACTGGACGCGCCCGCGTGTCGATGGCTCCCGTGCCTTTCAGATCGAAGGTGGGCGTCATCCGGTTGTGGAACAGGCCCTGCGCCAACAGGGCGGCGACAGATTTGTCGCCAATGACTGTGACCTCTCAGCCAAGGATGGCGCCGCTGTCTGGCTTTTGACCGGTCCAAACATGGCCGGTAAATCGACCTTCCTGCGCCAGAACGCACTGATTGCCCTTTTGGCTCAAATGGGCAGCTACGTCCCGGCAGAGGCAGCCCATATCGGGCTGGTCAGCCAGCTTTTCAGTCGGGTTGGCGCCTCGGATGATCTGGCCCGTGGCCGCTCCACCTTCATGGTTGAAATGGTGGAAACCGCCGCCATCCTCAATCAGGCAGATGACCGCGCGCTGGTGATCTTAGACGAAATCGGGCGCGGCACTGCAACCTATGATGGTCTCTCCATCGCTTGGGCCACATTGGAGCATCTACACGAGGTCAATCAATCTCGGGCCCTCTTTGCCACCCATTACCACGAATTGACCCAGCTCTCGAACAAACTGGCTGGCGTTGAAAACGCCACCGTCACCGTGAAGGAATGGGAGGGCGAGGTGATCTTCCTGCATGAGGTCAAAAAAGGCGCCGCGGATCGCTCCTACGGGGTGCAGGTGGCGCAGCTTGCCGGCCTGCCCGCCAGCGTGGTGGCCCGCGCCCGCGATGTGCTGGACTTGCTGGAACAGGGCAGCCGCGAAGGTGCCGGCGCCAAGATTCAGATCGACGATCTGCCTCTCTTTGCTGCCGCCCCGCCACCGCAGAAAAATTCAGCAAACCAACCCTCACCGGTCGAAGACCTGCTGAACGAGATCCATCCCGATGATCTCTCCCCACGCGAAGCACTAGAGGCGCTCTACCGCCTGAAGGAAGCCGGCAAGTAAAAAAGCGACCCCCTCAAAAAAGGAGTCGCTCATCATCTTTCCAAAAATATTCGCGCCGCAGGCAACGGGCCCATCGGGCCCGTTCACCCCTCTGTCAGCTTCAGGCAGGTGTAGAGGAAACCCCAACCTGCGCTGGCCGCAGCAGCCTATCATGCAGCATGAAGCCTTCCGCCGAGACCTGGATGATATCGCCGGCCTTGGTGCCAGGCACCGGTGCCTCAAACATCGCCTCATGCACCTGCGGATCAAAACGATCGCCCACCTGAGGGGAAACCACCCGCACGCCGTGTTTTTCAAACACACCGACAAGCGCCCGCATGGTCAGCTCGACGCCTTCGATCAGGGCCGAAGCCACTTCTTTTTGCTCTTCTGTCGCCGATTCAACCGCGCGCTTCAGGTTGTCAAACACCGGCAGCATATCGCGTGACAGTTTGGAGCCGCCATATTGCTCGGCTTCGCGCCGGGCCTTGTCGCCGCGTTTGCGAGAATTCTCAGCATCCGCCAGCGCGCGCATAAAGCGGTCTTTATACTCGTCGCGCTCAGCCCGCAGCTCATCAACCTCAATGGCAGCATCATCCAGTTCTGCCATTTCCGCCGCCAGCTCTTCCGCCTCGACATTTGCGATATCGTCCAAAAAATCGTCGTTTCTGGGCTCTGCCATTTTATCAACCTCTAGCTCCGGTCGGAAAGCAATTTCCCAACCAGTTGCGCCGTGTAATCCACAATCGGCACAATCCGTCCGTAATTCAGGCGAGTCGGGCCAATCACCCCGACCGCGCCAATGATCTTTCGATCCGAGTTCATATAGGGAGAGACCACCAAAGAGGAACCCGAAAGTGAGAAAAGTTTGTTCTCTGAACCGATAAAAATGCGCACACCCTCGCCGTCTTCGGTGAGTTCAAGGAATTCGGCGATATCCTGCTTGCGCTCCAGGTCGTCAAACAGGCTGCGAATGAGGTCCAGCTCTTCCGGCTCACCACCGCCTTCGCCCAAAAGATTCGCCCGGCCCCGCACAATCAGCCGCGCCTTTTCGCTATCGTCTTCCTCCCAGGCGGCCAGCCCACTTTCGATCATGTCCTGCGCCAGCACATCAATCTCTTGCCGGCGGGCATCAATCTCTTTTTGCATGTCACGCCGCACCCCGCTCAAAGTGCGCCCCTCGATCAGCGCATTGAGGAAATTTGCCGCCTCGCGCATCGAACTGGGGGTTTGACCAGGGGGCGGGGTAAACAGGCGATTTTCCACATGGCCGTCCGAAAACACCAAAACCACCAAAGCGCGATCCTGCGCCAATGAGATAAACTCGATATGGCGGATTTCGCTTTCCTGTTTTGGTGTCAGCACCAGCGATGCGCCCTGGGTCACCCCAGAGAGCGCTGAACCAACCCGGTCCAGCATATTGCCGACATCGCCGGCATTTTGGCCCAGGGTGGCGTCAATTTTTTCCCGGTCGCGGGCCTTCAGATCTTCGACCTCCAGCAACCCGTCGACAAACATCCGCAGCCCCCGCTGGGTGGGAATGCGCCCGGCGCTGACATGGGGACTGTCCAGCAAGCCCAGATACTCCAGATCCTGCATCACATTGCGCACCGTCGCGGCGCTGACCTTTTCGTTCAACGATCGCGTCAGGGTCCGGCTGCCAACCGGCTCACCGCTTTCAAGATAGCTTTCGACAACCGTCCGGAACACCTCGCGGGAGCGGTCATTCATGTCACTCAGAATTTCTTTGGCGTCAGTCATCGGCGATTTTACGGTCACGCTGTGTATTTAGGGAAGCCCAGGCTCCAATTTGTATTAAAGAGCGATAAGGGAAAAGGTCAATCATGCTTGCATCCCCGCTGTCCCGGCGGCTATCGGAAGAGCAGCAAAAAAAGGATAGCCCATGCGCCCGTCAAATAGAGAGTTGAACGAAATGCGTGCCGTGTCGATCGAGACCGGTTTTACCAAACATGCCGAGGGTTCCTGCCTGATCAAGATGGGCGAAACACATGTGCTCTGCACCGCCAGCCTGGAGCCGCGGGTGCCGTCCTTTATCAAAGGATCTGGCCTGGGCTGGGTCACTGCAGAATACGGCATGCTGCCCCGCGCCACCAATACCCGGATGCGCCGCGAAGCCGCTGCTGGCAAACAGGGCGGTCGCACCGTTGAAATCCAGCGCCTGATTGGCCGTGCCCTGCGCGCCGGCGTTGATCGCGTCGCCCTCGGCGAGCGCCAGATCACTATCGATTGCGACGTGCTGCAGGCCGATGGCGGCACCCGCTGCGCAGCCATCACCGGCGGTTGGGTTGCCCTGCGTCTGGCGGTCAATAAACTGATGAAGGCAGGCGATGTCAAAATCGATCCGCTGATTGATCCGGTCTCTGCCATTTCCTGCGGGATCTATGCCGGCCAGGCGGTGCTGGATCTGGACTACCCCGAAGATTCCGAGGCCGGCGTCGATGGGAACTTTATCATGACCGGTTCCGGAAAACTGATCGAAGTACAGATGTCCGCCGAAGGCTCGATGTTCTCGCGCGATCAGATGAACCAGCTGATGGATCTGGCCGAAAAAGGCACCTCTGAGCTGACTGCGCTGCAAGTGGCGGCCTGCGCATGACCCGGAAATTTGAAGGCGACCAGATCCTGGTCGCCACTCACAACGCAGGCAAACTGCAAGAGATCAGTGAGATCCTGGCGCCCTTTGGCGTCAAGGTCGTTGGCGCGGCGGCCATGGATCTGCCAGAGCCGGAAGAGACCGAAGACACATTTGTCGGCAATGCCCGGATCAAGGCCCATGCTGCGGCACAGGCCACGGGCCTGCCTGCCCTGTCGGATGACAGCGGCATCACCATTGACGCGCTGGATGGCGCCCCCGGTGTCTACACCGCCGATTGGGCGGAAACCGGAAATGGCCGGGATTTCATGATGGCGATGACCCGCGCCAATGATGAGATCACCGCCAAGGGCCCGGATGCGCCGCGCAGCGCCCAGTTCCGCTGCACTCTGGTTCTGGCCTGGCCTGATGGTCATGACGAGGTCTTTGAAGGCGTAATGCCTGGCGATCTCGTCTGGCCCATTCGCGGCGAAGGCGGCTTTGGCTATGATCCGATGTTCATGCCCGAGGGTTACGACGTGACCTGCGCCCAGCTGGCCAAAGAGGAAAAGAACCGCATAAGTCATCGGGGTCGCGCCGTCGCCGCCTTTGTCAAAGGCTGCTTCAGTGGATGATTGGCGTCATGGGGGCTTTGGCCTATATGTGCATTGGCCCTTTTGTCAGGCCAAATGCCCCTATTGCGACTTCAACAGTCACGTCACCGCAAAAATAGACCAGAACGCCTGGGTTAGAGCCTATCTGAGTGAACTCAAAAGAGTCTCACAGGGGCTGGAAGGCAGGGTTCTCAACTCCATTTTCTTTGGCGGCGGTACGCCCTCGCTGATGATGCCGGAAACCGTGGCCGCGGTGATCGAAGGTGCACGTGAAATATGGCCCTTTGCCAATGACATGGAGATCACTCTTGAAGCCAATCCAGGCTCGGTTGAGGCAAGTCGCTTTGCCGACTATCGCGACGGCGGCGTCAATCGGATTTCGATGGGTATTCAGGCACTCAACGACGAAGACCTGCGTCGCCTTGGACGGATCCACTCTGTGGCTGAAGCGCGCGCCGCTTTTGACATCGCCCGCAATTGTTTTGATCGGGTCAGCTTTGATCTGATCTATGCCCGCCAGGGACAGGATCTGGCCCACTGGAAAGCAGAACTCTCTGAAGCCCTGAGCATGGCGATTGATCACCTGTCGCTCTATCAGCTCACCATCGAGGAAGGCACCGCCTTTGGTGACCGCTACGCCCGTGGCAAGCTGCGCGACCTGCCTAGTGATGACAGCGCCGCCGATATGTATCAGGCCACGCAAGAGATCGCCGCCGCCCATGGCATGCCCGCCTATGAAATCTCCAACCATGCCCGCCCCGGCGAGGAATCCCGCCACAACCAAATCTACTGGCGCTATGGCGATTACGTCGGGATCGGACCCGGCGCCCATGGCCGCCTGACGCTCAATGGGCAGCGCTACGCCACCGAGACCCATCGTGCCCCCGGTGCCTGGCTCAAAGCGGTTTCTGAGGGCTCTGGTGAGAGCCTCTGTGAGGCCTTGCCGAGGGAAGACAGCGCCATTGAATACATGATGATGTCGATGCGCCTTGCGGAGGGTATGAATATCCCCCGCTATAGGGCGCTCTCTGGCCAGCCATTGCCGCAGGATCGCGTTGACGATCTTGTTAATCTCGGCATGGTGACTATCTCGGATCAGACCATCCGCGCCACGGATCAAGGGCGTGCGGTTCTGAACGCAGTGCTGCGCGAGCTATTGGTAGATTGACGGGCTTATTGCCCCTAGAGAAGTTGGATTAAGCTGATGAGATTTCTCTATGCCGCCTTTGGCTTTGCTGCGCTCGGCCTTGCGATCATAGGAGTTATCCTGCCGCTGCTGCCAACCGTGCCTTTCCTTCTGCTCGCCGCCTTTTGTTTTGCCAAGTCATCAGAGCGAATGCACAACTGGCTGATCTCGCATCCCTCCTTTGGCCCGATGATCCAGGACTGGAACGAACGCGGTGCCATTCGACCGGCCGCTAAAAAGGCGGCAACTGTATCGATTGCCGCCGTCTTTCTACTGTCTCTGATCCTCGGAGCCCCCTCCCATGTGGTGCTCATTCAGATGGTGGTGCTCAGTATGGTGCTGACCTTTATCTGGACCCGGCCATCCGACTGATCACTTGCTCAGCACATTACATAGCTCATCCAGCTGATCCAAAGTCTCGTAGCTGATGGTGACAGAGCCGCTCTCTCCGCCCGGCTTGTGATCGATCGAGACCTTCATGCGCAGAATAGCCGAAAGATCTCCTTCGAGCGCCTTGGTATCGGCGTCCTTTTCGGAGAGTTTCCGTGGCTGTTTCGGCGCAGCACTCTGAAGCCCTGCGGCATCTTTCTTCACCAGGGCCTCGGTAGCGCGCACAGACAGGCCACCTTTGACGATCTTGCCCGCCAATTCAGAAGCATTGTCAGAGGTGATCAGGGCCCGCGCATGACCTGCGGAGAGCTTGCGCTCATGCACCAGGGCGCGCACATCATCAGGCAGATGCAGCAGCCGCACCAGATTGGCGATATGGCTGCGGCTTTTGCCCAAGGCCTCTGCCATCTTTTCCTGGGTATGACCAAAGCGCTCCATCAGCTGTTTGTAACTATGCGCCTCTTCCATCGCGTTCAGATCCGAGCGCTGGATGTTTTCAATAATGGCAACTTCCATCATCTCCACGTCAGAATAGTCCCGAACCAGAACCGGTACCTCGTGCAGCTGGGCGGCCTGTGCCGCGCGCCAGCGCCGCTCCCCGGCAACGATCTCATAGATCCCGCCCGAACGCGGACGCACGATCAGCGGCTGCAACACACCCTTTTCCTTGATCGAAGCCGTCAAGTCATCGAGGTCTTCCTGCAGGAATTGCCGACGCGGCTGATCCGGGTTGGCAATGACCTTTTCAATCGGTACCAGGATCTCCGCATTACGCGGGGTCTGAACCTCTGTGCTCACAGGTTCGGAATTCACATCTGCCATCAGGGCTGACAGGCCACGGCCCAATCCACGGGGTTTGTTTCTTTTCTCAGACATCTTCTGCTCCGCTACTAGGCCGCGACTTTTTGGTTATTGGAGATCAACTCATCCGCCAGGGCGCGATAGGCCTTGGCACCCAGCGAGTTGCTATCATAGTTCAGCACCGGCAAGGCGTAAGAGGGCGCCTCGCTCACACGGACATTGCGCGGGATCTTGGTTTCAAACACCAACTCGCCCAAATTGTCCCGGGCATCCTGTTCGACCTGCTGCGACAGGTTATTGCGCCGATCAAACATGGTCAGCACCACGCCCTCGATCCGCAGATCAGGATTGGCCGATTGCCGGACCTCGCGGATGGTCAGCAGGAGCTGCGACACCCCTTCCAGGGCAAAGAACTCGCTTTGCAGCGGGATCAGCACCGAATGAGAGGCAACCATGGCGTTGACGGTCAAAAGGTTAAGAGAAGGAGGACAATCGATCAGCA
>NZ_JBDWPJ010000184.1:0-6097 GCF_039971195.1 Pseudophaeobacter sp. | reverse complement strand
AAAGAAGGTAACACTGTAAAGCGCACCAAGTCGGTCGTGGACGTTCCGGTTGGCCCCGAGTTGCTGGGTCGCGTTGTTGACGGTCTGGGTAACCCGCTGGACGGCAAAGGCCCGATCAACGCTGAAAAGCGTGGCGTTGCCGATGTTAAAGCACCTGGCATTATCCCACGTAAATCGGTTCACGAGCCGATGGCGACAGGCCTCAAATCTGTTGATGCGATGATCCCCGTTGGCCGTGGCCAGCGTGAGCTGATCATTGGTGACCGTCAGACTGGTAAGACCGCTATCGCGCTCGACACCATGCTGAACCAGAAATCCTACAACGATGCAGCAGGCGACGATGAGTCGAAGAAACTGTACTGCGTCTATGTTGCGATCGGTCAGAAGCGTTCGACTGTTGCTCAGCTGGTGAAAAAGCTGGAAGAGTCCGGCGCCATGGAATACTCGATCGTGGTTGCGGCTACCGCCTCCGATCCTGCGCCTCTGCAGTTCCTGGCTCCCTATGCTGCAACTGCGATGGCGGAATACTTCCGCGACAGCGGCAAGCACGGTCTGATCATCTATGATGACCTTTCCAAGCAGGCTGTTGCCTATCGTCAGATGTCCCTGCTGCTGCGTCGTCCGCCCGGACGTGAAGCCTATCCTGGTGACGTTTTCTATCTGCACTCCCGCCTGCTGGAACGTTCGGCCAAACTGAACGAAGACTTTGGCGCTGGCTCCCTGACGGCTCTGCCCGTTATTGAGACCCAGGGTGGTGACGTTTCCGCCTTTATTCCTACCAACGTGATTTCGATCACCGATGGCCAGATCTTCCTGGAAACCGAACTGTTCTACCAGGGCATTCGTCCTGCTGTGAACACCGGTCTGTCTGTTTCGCGTGTTGGCTCCTCGGCTCAGACAAACTCGATGAAGTCTGTTGCGGGTCCGGTGAAACTGGAACTGGCTCAGTACCGCGAAATGGCGGCCTTTGCTCAGTTTGGTTCTGACCTTGACGCCGCCACTCAGCAGCTGCTGAACCGTGGTGCCCGTCTGACCGAGCTGATGAAGCAGGCACAGTACTCGCCGCTGACCAACGCAGAAATCGTCTGCGTGATCTTCGCCGGTACTCAGGGTTACCTCGACAAGATCGACGTAAAGGCTGTTGGCCGTTACGAAGAAGGCATGCTGGCGCATCTGCGCGGTAAGCACGCTGATCTGCTCGAGTGGATTTCGACTGAAGATCCCAAGATCAAGGGCGAGGCTGCCGACAAGATCAAAGCAGCGCTGGACGAATTCGCCGCAGATTTCGCGTAAGGGGATAAGGCAATGCCAAATCTCAAGGACCTGAAAAACAGGATCGCGAGTGTCAAAAGCACCCGTAAGATCACAAAAGCCATGCAAATGGTGGCCGCGGCGAAACTTCGCCGCGCCCAGGAAGCTGCCGAAGATTCCCGTCCCTACACCAAACGGTTCAATGCCGTGATGGCGGGGCTGGCGGCTTCGGTTGGTGGCAGCGATTCAGCTCCAATGCTGCTTCGCGGCACCGGCAGCGACCAGGTGCAATTGCTAGTCGTCATGACCTCCGAACGGGGGCTGTGCGGTGGCTTTAACGCCAATATTTCCAAGCTGGCACGCCAGAAGGCTCAAGAGCTGAAGGCTGCAGGCAAGACGGTCAAAATTCTGACCGTTGGTAAAAAGGGCCGCGACGCGCTGCGCCGCGACTTTGCCGATGATTTCATCGGCCACGTGGACCTGAGCGAAGTCAAGCGTATCGGCTATGCCAATGCGCAGAACATCGCAAAGGATATCCTGACCCGCTTTGACGCTGGTGAATTTGATGTTGCGACCCTGTTCTTTGCGGAGTTCGTCAATGTTGTGACCCAGGTGCCAACAGCGCAGCAGATCATTCCGGCCTCCTACGAGGGCGGTGCCGCTGAAGAGACCTCTTCGGCCGTTTACGACTACGAGCCCAGCGAAGAGGCAATTCTTGCCGATCTGCTGCCCCGTGGCGTATCGACCCAGATCTTTTCGGCGCTGCTGGAAAATGGTGCATCCGAACAGGGTGCCCGGATGAGTGCGATGGATAACGCCACACGTAACGCTGGCGAGATGATCGACAAGCTGACAATCGAGTATAACCGCTCGCGTCAGGCCGTCATCACCAACGAGCTGATTGAAATCATTTCGGGCGCTGAGGCGCTCTAAGAGACAACCGGAGACAAACACATGGCAAACGCAAAAGGCAAAATCACGCAGGTGATTGGCGCCGTTGTGGACGTGCAGTTCGAGGATGCCCTGCCGGAAATCCTGAACGCCGTCACCACAGACAACAACGGTAAGAACCTGGTTCTCGAGGTTGCTCAGCACCTGGGTGAGAACACTGTTCGTACCATCGCAATGGACGCAACCGAAGGTCTGGTTCGCGGCCAGGACGTGACCGACACCGGCGCACCTATCTCGGTTCCAGTTGGCAATGCCACATTGGGTCGTATCCTGAACGTTATCGGCGAGCCCGTTGACGAAAAGGGCCCCGTAGAATCCACTGAAACACGTGGCATCCACGGCGACGCACCTGCATTCGCAGAACAGTCCACCGCAACCGAGATCCTGACCACAGGTATCAAGGTTATCGACCTTCTGGCCCCCTACACCAAGGGTGGTAAAATTGGTCTGTTCGGCGGTGCCGGCGTTGGTAAAACCGTTCTGATCATGGAACTGATCAACAACATCGCGAAGGTGCACTCCGGTGTGTCCGTTTTCGCCGGTGTTGGTGAGCGGACCCGTGAAGGCAATGACCTTTACCACGAGATGATCGAATCCGGTGTTATCGTTCCCGAGAACCTGGTCGACTCCAAAATTGCTCTGGTCTACGGCCAGATGAACGAACCTCCCGGTGCGCGTATGCGGGTTGCTCTGTCGGGTCTGACCCTGGCGGAACAGTTCCGTGACGACAGCGGCTCGGACGTTCTGTTCTTCGTGGACAACATCTTCCGCTTCACACAGGCGGGTTCCGAGGTTTCGGCGCTTTTGGGTCGTATTCCATCCGCTGTTGGCTACCAGCCAACACTGGCCACCGATATGGGTGCGATGCAGGAACGGATCTCTTCGACCAAAAATGGTTCGATTACTTCCGTTCAGGCCGTTTACGTGCCTGCGGATGACCTTACTGACCCTGCACCTGCAACCTCCTTTGCGCACCTGGATGCGACAACCGTTCTGGATCGTGCGATCTCGGAAAAAGGTATCTATCCTGCGGTTGACCCACTGGGTTCGACATCGCGTCTGCTGGATCCACTGATCATTGGTGACGAGCACTACACTGTCGCCACCGACGTTCAGCAGATCCTTCAGCGTTACAAATCGCTGCAGGACATCATCGCCATTCTCGGCATGGACGAGCTTTCGGAAGACGACAAACTGGCAGTGGCCCGTGCGCGTAAGATCGAACGCTTCCTGTCCCAGCCGTTTGACGTTGCCAAAATCTTCACCGGTGCCGACGGTAAACAGGTTCCACTGGAAGACACGATCGCGTCGTTCAAGGCCGTTGTGGCTGGCGAATACGACCACCTCCCCGAAGGCGCCTTCTACATGGTTGGCGGCATCGATGAAGTGATCGCAAAAGCCGAAAAAATGGCTGCTGACGCGGCCTAAGGAGGGCCCTGATGGCTGATACCATGCAATTTGACCTCGTTAGCCCGGAGCGTAGCCTTGCCTCGCTCCAGGTGAACGCGGTGCAGATCCCTGGCGCGGAGGGTGACATGACGGCGATGCCGATGCATGCACCCACCATCACCACCCTGCGTCCGGGTGTCCTGCGGGTTGAAAGCTCGCAAGGCACTTCGGAGTTCGTGGTCACTGGCGGTTTTGCCGAAATCAGCGCCGAGGCTCTCTCGGTCCTCGCTGAAAAGGCAATCCCAATGGATGAGATGACCCGTGCCCATCTGGACGAGCTGATCGAAGAGGCTCGTAACATGTACAAAACCGCGCAGGAAGCGGAGCAGCCCCACGATATCGTGGAAGAGGCCGCAAAGCTCCTGTCGGACATGGAGGCCCTGGGCACCCATATGAGCCTGTAACGGCCCGTAGGATCACGCCCAGTGTGTTCACCAGACTTAGAAACCGGCCCGTCATCGTGATGGGCCGGTTTTGTTTTTTGAATCTTAGAATTTTTTGGTTTTTAATGGCCGAACCGCGGTTTTGCGCGGGTGGACTGAAATTGGAACGATAAGACATGCAAAGACTTCGCAATCCACGCACCGGAATTGACCAGGGCGACCTGGTGTTGTTTTCCGAGTTTGACAGTGGTGGCAGCATGTGGACCGGGGAGGGCGCCCGTGAGCGGCGTAATCTGGTGCGATTCAAGGAATCTTATCGCCGCCCGCCAGCGGTGCAGGTCTCGATCTCGCTCTGGGATATGGACACCAATGCCGCCATCCGGGCTGAACTGGTGGCGGAGAATATCACCACAACGGATTTTGAAGTGGTGTTCCGCACCTGGGGCGACAGCCGCATCGCCCGCCTGCGCGCTGCTTGGATTGCGGTCGGAGAGCTGCCCTTTGACGACGATTGGGATGATGTGGATTGAACCCCTCGGGGTTTGACACGTTAGAGCTCTGTTTCACCGCCACCGCCACCGCGTCCGAACCGAGGGGAGGAAGCGAAGCGCCCGCCCCGTGGGGGCGGTTCGGGCGCTGCCAAAGCGGTGCTTTGGCAATTCGTGCAAGGCTTGATTACTGGGGGCATCGAAGGTTTGCCGGGTGGACAAAGCTCCATTCAGCATTGTTTTTCAAGTTCAATATACTATTATGGCGCGAAAACTTGGCACGGATACAAGAATGTTCACCTTCTTTAGGTCAATACTTAGCTCTATGAAAAACTCGGGTGAAGACCACGGTGATGATCGCACTATCGTCATCGCTCAGCTAGATGCACGAGTTCAACCAATAGATCGGGGTGACTATTTTGCAGACCCCCTTGATGACGTCCTGCAGTCTTCGGGATCTGGTGAAGTTACAGGCGGGGGCACTCAGTTGGCAGGCGAACCGGATGGTATTGCCTATTGCGACATCGAGATCATGGTAAACGAGCTTTCTAAAGCCACAATCCAAGAGATTATTTCTACATTGGAAGAGCTTGGTGCGCCAAAAGGATCTGTTCTGAAACTTCCAGAAGGGCGAAATGACATTGCATTTGGATCTCTCGAAGGGATGGCCTTGTTTCTGAATGGGACGGACCTGCCAGCAGAGGTCTATGAGCAGTCCGACGTAAATGACTTGATCAGCCGCTGCGAAGCACTTGTCGAGGGCGGAGGCCGCTTTCGTGGGTTTTGGGAAGGTAGCAGCGAAACTGCGCTATATTTCTACGGAAAGAGCTTTGATGACATGAAGCTCTCGATTGAAGATTTGTTGGCAACCGATCCCCTCTGCGCCATGGCGCGCGTTGTGAAGATTGCCTAGAAGCCCAAAACTATAGGGATATTTAGGTTCAATCCTGACTTTTGGAGCAATAGCTGAGCTTCACAAAAGTGATGCGAGCAAGGACCCCAAAAAGACACAGCGCATGGTCTTGCCTCTACGCACTTGCCCGGTCCCTCATGCTGTTGCAAGCTGTCCAGCACAGGAAGCACGCGTGTTTTGCCGCGGGGTCTTGCACGGGGCCCGCGTGGTGTTTCGCTTTGGGAGGGGGCTGTCATGACCTTAGAGACCACCAAACCCACGCCACCTAAAGGCTCAAACTCCCAGCGTCGACCGCAGCCGCAGGTTCAGACCTTGAAGCCGGGCGATATCACCGCCTCGCTCAGGGCAGGGCTCTCGGACTATTGGGCGCATCCGGTGATGAGCAGTTTCTTTGGGCTGTTCTATGCGGTCTTTGGCATTCTTTTTGTCTGGTGTCTGATCTGGCTGGGCAAGATCTGGATGATCATTCCGGCCATGGTGGGCTTTCCGCTGGTGGCGCCTTTTGCTGCTGCCGGGCTCTATGAGATGTCGCGGCGACGCCAACGGGAGGAGGGCTTTGGCTGGGAGGAGATCCTCACTGTCATGGCCCATCAGCGCAAGCGGGAGATGGGCTGGATGGGTTTTGTCACGCTCTTTATTTTTTGGGTCTGGATGTATCAGGT
>NZ_JBDWPJ010000183.1:0-15012 GCF_039971195.1 Pseudophaeobacter sp. | reverse complement strand
GACCACATGGCGCGTTTGACCTTGGCCTTACCTTTGAGGGTCTTCATCGCCTGATTGATCACATCGGGCGAGCTGAGCGAGCGCATGCCCACTTCGATGGCCTTATTGGTTGGCACCCGCAGTGTCATCTTGTCCTTTTCAAAGGTGATTACGAAAAGCTCCAGCGCAAAGCCGGCCACTTCCTGCTCCTCAACCGAGATGATCTGTCCAACGCCATGGGCGGGATAAACCACAAATTCGTCAGGGCGGAATGCGAGCTTCTTCGATTTTGTCATACAGGTCTTTCCTTACGCTAGAGGTCGGGTGGCATCACGGCCAGGTACCCGACACAACAACGGCAACGCTATCGCTCCGGATCTGCACAGCAGGTCAAGAGGTCAATCGTCACCGTAGGTCAATCCCCCGCGCCACGCCCAGCAGCAGATCTGCCGCGCGAGGTGGGGTCGATATTCATATACATCTGCCAAGTATTATATCATAAAAACCACCCCTCCGAAAGGCGGGGAAGTCTTTGGCATTACAAGGCAATTTGAAAACGCACCCCAAGATGGGCTGCAAGCGCAACTCTTCGGAGAATCAGCCGGTGCGACAAAACAACGAAACGATCAGCCGCCTTCGCCGGGTGCTTCGGAGAAGTATTTCTCCAGCTTCCCCTCTTCACCGTCGCGCTCTTCCGCCTCCGGCATGGGGTCTTTTTTGGAGACGATTACCGGCCACATTTCAGAGTATTTGCGGTTGAACTCAACCCACTTGTCCATGTCCGGCTCGGTATCGGGGCGGATGGCGTCCGCCGGGCATTCAGGTTCGCAAACGCCGCAGTCGATACATTCATCCGGGTGAATCACCAGGGTGTTTTCACCTTCATAGAAGCAATCCACCGGACATACTTCGACACAATCGGTGTATTTACAGGCGATGCAGTTATCCGTAACGACGTAGGTCATGCGGGCTCGGTCCCATTTGCTGTTTGGCCACTAGCTAATTCAGACGCGCCATTTCTTCAAGATGTCACGTGAAGTCCTGCTGTCGGGAAAGGTCAAGCGCTCTGCGAGACTTCTTGTCTGGACGTCCTTTTCCCTCAAACCGGGGGTTTGCAGGTACGCTGTCCTGTTTTGGCGTCTTATCCAGGTACAGGGCCTGGGCTTCAGGCGCCGGGCCGCGCCGTTCACCAATGGCCAGAACCTCAACGACTCGGACCTGACGGGCCTGGGGAAAGGTCAGAACGTCACCGGCAGTGACGTTCTGAGAGGTTTTGGTGATCTTAGTGCCATTAAGGCGCAGATGGCCGGCGCTGACCTGCTTGGCAGCCAGGCTGCGGGTTTTGAAAAACCGCGCATGCCAGAGCCACTTGTCAATCCGGATCTTCTCTGCCTTTGGCTCCATCCGGGATCAGTCGCCCTGCTTCAGCCCCATCAGAGCTGCCGCGAAGGGGTTGTCCGGATCGATCTGCTTTTCCTTCTTGGGAGGACGGGCGGAATAGGTCTTGCCCCCCTGCTGTTGTGGGCGGCCTCCTTTTTTGCCACCGGGCTTGCCACTAGGGCGACCGCCAGGTTTGCCGCCGCTGCGTTCACCGCCACGGCCTTGGCCGCGAGGCTTGCTGCCCCGCCCGTCTTGGCCACCATCAGCACGCTGGTCAGAGCTTCCGCCCTGGCCGGTGCCCTGGCCACGGCGCTGACCGCGATTGCCACCCTGACGGGCGCGACCACCCCAGGCAAAGGTGTAGAACACCTCCATCTCGGCCGGTGTTTCGGCGGCAGCTACAGCAGGGGCCTCGGCTACCGCTTCTTCATCTGCTCCCACGGCTGCCTCGGCTGCGGGTTCAGCCGCAGCCTCATCTTTTGCAGCGTCTTCAGATACTTCTGCTGCAGCTTCCGGCTCAGCAGTCTCTTCTGGCTTGGGCTCTGCCTCTGAAGCAGCAGCCTCGGCCTGTGGCGCATCGCCGTTCGCTGCGGCTTCTTTTGGCGCTTCGGGAGCCGCTTTGACCTTTACCCGCTCGCCTTTTTCAGCTCGGTAGCCCAGCCCCTGCATCAGGTCGGCAAACTGCTCCAGCGTCATGCCGGTGATCGACAGCATATCCGCCTTGGCTTCAAAGCCCCCACGGCTGTCTTCGGCCCGCAGCATATCTGCCAGACGTTCCAGCATATCGATGCGGATCATCCGCTCGCCAGCTTCGCGGTAGCCAGACATGGTGTCATAGCCCTGCGGCGCATCCTTGGCGGCTGGCACGGTGACCAGACCGGGAGGCGGCGCTTCGGGGAATTCCTGCACGCCATTGGCCAGCGACCACAGCACCAGACGCAGACGCGTCGGCGCGGGTTTCAGCAAAAGCGGCATAAAGATGGTGAACTGGCCAAAACGGATGCCATGCTTGCGCAGCACACCACGGGCCTCTTGGTCCAGATCCTTGACCTCCTGCATCACAGTGTGACGCGGCAGCAGGCCCAGACCTTCGACCAGACGGAAGGCAAATCCACGGGCGAGACCGGTCAGTTCCTCGTCTTTTTGCAGATTGATCAGCGGTTCAAACAGCGCCTGTACCTTGCGCGAGATGAAATGCTGCAGGCGGCGTTCCACCTTTTGCGCAACATCGGCACCGGCAGCATCATCCACAAAAACTTCAACCATCGGGCTGAGCGGATCCGCACCGGCCACCAGTTTGCCGACAGCAGCATCGCCCCACATCAGGCCACCCTGCTCGGTAAAATCGATCTCGGTATCGGGTGCGTTATAAAAACGGTCTGCGCGCAGATGGAATTGCGGCGCCAGCGCTTGCAGCGAGGCAGACTTCAATGTCTTTGCCTCGGCTCCCTGCGCACCTTTGTCCGGGGTAAACCGGAACCCGTCCAACCGTCCGACAAATTCGCCTTCGACGGTTACTTCACCCTTGTCATTCACTTCGGCCAAAAGGGCCTCCTTCTGTTTGAGCCGGCGCAGAAGCACGGATGTGCGCCGGTCCACAAATCGCTGAGTCAAGCGCTCGTGCAGCGCGTCTGACAACCTGTCTTCTACAGCGCGAGTCACGCCACGCCAATGGCTTTCGTCACGCAGCCAATTTTTACGCTGAGAGACATAGGTCCAGGTACGAATAAAGGCCAGACGCTTGGAAAGTGTGTCAATATCGCCATCCACCCGGTCGATCCGCTTGATCTGGCGCGCCAGCCAATCATCAGGAACCACGCCACCGCCATGCAAATATTCAAATATACCGCCGATCAGCCCCGCATGTTCCCCGTGCGAGATGCCGCGAAAATCGGGAATGCGGCAGACATCCCACAGCAGACGCACCGATTGCGCATTGGTGGTGCGCGAGATTATGCCACCCTCGCGGGAGAGAAGTTTCAGCGCTCCCAGATCATCTGCCTCGCGGGCCTTGACCAGCACCTCGTTGCTGGGTCTTGATTCGAGCGAGCGGATCAGCGCCTCGACGGTGCCAAACTGCAGATCGGTTGAACGCCAGTTGAGCTTTTTCAGCGGCGTAAAGCGATGCTCCATGATCGCCTCGGCGACCTCGTCGTCCAGCGGGCGTGCATCGCCGGTGACGCCAAAACTGCCATGGCTCATGCCGCGCCCGGCACGTCCCGCGATCTGTGCCAGCTCATTTGGCGCCAGGGGGCGCATCCGCTGGCCGTCAAATTTCGAGGTGGCCGAAAAAGCAACATGGTCGATATCGAGGTTCAGCCCCATGCCAATGGCATCCGTGGCCACCAGATAGTCCACCTCGCCATTCTGATAGAGCGCCACCTGGGCATTTCGGGTTCGGGGCGACAGCGCCCCCATGACCACAGCTGCACCACCCTTTTGCCGCTTGAGCAGTTCAGCGATGGCATAGACATTATCGACCGAAAACCCAACGATGGCAGTACGCGGCGGCATCCGGCTGATCTTTTTGGAGCCGCCATAGACCAGCCCTGACATCCGTTCACGGCGCAGAAACTCGACCTCTGGCACCAGCGCCTTGATCGGCCCGCGCATGGTATCGGCGCCCAAGAACAACGTCTCATTGGTGCCGCGCGCATTGAGCAGCCGCTCGGTAAAGACATGACCCCGCTCCGGGTCAGCGCAGAGCTGGATCTCGTCGATAGCAAGAAAATCACAGCCCATGCCCGGCGGCATCGCCTCGACGGTGCAGATCCAGTATTTGGCGCGCGGTGGCACTATACGCTCTTCGCCAGTGACCAGCGCCACCACTGATGGGCCGCGAATGGCGACGATCTTGTCATAGACCTCACGCGCCAGCAGCCGCAGCGGAAAGCCCATGATGCCGGTACGATAGCCCAGCATACGTTCAATTGCGTAATGTGTTTTACCGGTGTTTGTCGGCCCCAACACCGCCAAGATCCGAGATGCGCCTGCCATCTGTTCAGCCCTTATTCTGCCTCTTCCCTACAGGTCAAATGTGACACTACGAGATCAGATCGGCTTAAAGATCCTTGCCTGCAACCTCAGGCCGCAGACGTTCCAGCGCGCTGAGTACTTCCTCGTGATGGGGATGTATAGCCTCGGCACGCAAATAGGCCGCATAGGCGCGTTTAGGCTGACGGAACTGTTCAAACACCGTGCCCAGCGCATATATTGCATTGTAATCATTGGGGTTCAGCGCCAAAGCGCGCTCCAGGTCCGCCACCGACGGCCCATAAAGCCCCACCGCGTGATAGGCGCGGGCCCGTTCGTACCACCCTCGCGCAAAATCTGGCGCATGATCGGTCAGCGCGGTGAGATGTTCGATGGCTTCATCCAACGCCCCGGCCTCAAAGGCCTTGGTGGCGCGGGCTAGCAACAGGTCCATCGCAGGCGAGCCGCTTTTGCGCCAGAGCGCCTGCAACTCCCGGTCGACAGCGCGGGCCGCATCCGCATCGGCGGAAACCAGCGCAGCCAGCAGATCGGAATCCACCGGTTTTTCGTCCGCAGCGATTGCCAAAGGCATGGAAATCGTGACTGTAAGCAGCGTTGCCGCCACGATAGCTTTGAGGTTCAGGTGATTTGCAATCATGATGGCCCAGTGTAACCCTGCGCAGCATATTTTCTAGTGCCCGAAGCCGATGCTTCACGCAAAATTGCAGTTTTCGGTGCCTGATGCTGCACCAATGATCAAAGGACGTAACAATGAGCGATACACTTGAACAGGCCGCAGCGGCCATGAACGAGAAAATGGCCGGCAGCGATTTCTCTGCCTCGGCGAAATTTGCAATCGAAGGCCTCGGCGCCATCGTTCTGGACGGCAATGGCGCCCGCGTCAGCGACGACGAAGCCGATGTCACCATGACAGCGGACGCTGAAACCTTCCAGGGCATCCTGAGCGGCGACGTGAACCCAACCAGCGCCTTTATGTCCGGCAAGCTGACCATCGACGGCGACATGGGCACAGCAATGCAGCTGGCATCGGCTCTGGCCTGATGGAGAGCAGCCCGATGGACCTGACCACCGCGCCCTATTTTGCCGATATCGCAGAAGGACCCGAAACCGGTCAGGCCCATTGGGCAACCACCGAGGACGGGCTGCGCATCCGCGTCGGCCACTGGCTGCCTGCTGGGAATGAACCGGCCAAAGGTACCGTGCTGATCTTTCCCGGCCGCACCGAATATGTAGAAAAATACGGGCCCGCCGCCATTGATCTGGGCCAGCGCGGCTATGCCGCCCTCGCGGTAGATTGGCGTGGGCAGGGGCTGGGGGAGCGCATGCTCGAAGACCGTCGCCTGGGCCATGTCGAGAAATTTGGCGACTTCCAGCAGGATGTCGCAGCCGTGGTCAAACTGGCCAAACAGCTGAAGCTGCCGGAACCCTGGTTCCTGCTGGGCCATTCCATGGGCGGCGCCATTGGACTTCGCGCCCTGATGGAAGGGCTGCCGGTCAAGGCCTGCGCCTTTTCAGCGCCAATGTGGGGTATTCTCATCCCAAGCGCTATGAAGCCGGTTGCCCGCCTTCTTGGTGGCCTGGCTCCTGTATTGGGCCTTAGCGCGATGCGGGTGCCAACAACCACCAAAGGTCACTACGTGGAAACTGCGCCATTCAAAGGCAACACTCTGACCAATGATCCGGCGATGTATCAGCTGATGATCGATCAGCTGAAGGCGCAGCCGGATCTGGTTCTCGGAGGACCAACGATCAACTGGCTGAACGAGGGTATAAACGAATGCGAAGCGCTGGCGCTGCGCTCCTCTCCGCCCCTGCCCTGCCTGACCTTCCTTGGCTCGCAGGAGCAGATCGTCAACAGCGAGGCGGTACATGAACGCATGGCCCGCTGGCCTGGTGGCGAACTGGATCTGATCGACCCAGCGCAGCATGAAATCGTGATGGAAGGCAGCGAGATCCGCCGGGATGCCTTTGATAAGATGACGCGGCTGTTTGATCAGTACAGATAACGCCGCCCCCGGCCCAAAGGCTTGCAACAAATTGGCACCATAAAATCCGCCCCGCTCTGTCTTTCGGCGCGGGGCTTTGCTTGTGATCCGATCCCGTGCCACTTAGATGTTGTGCAACGTCAATACAATATGCCCGCCAAGGAGCCCCCATGCTGAACCTCCCCTTTCCCGTTCGTGATGCCAATGCTGCCTCCGGCTCTGATGAGCTGGGTAATCTGCCGGAATGGGATCTCAGCGATCTCTACAGCTCTGACGACGCCCCAGAGCTGACCCGCGATCTGGACTGGCTGGAGCAGGAATGCAGTGCCTTTGCTGCAGATTACGAAGGCAATCTGGGCGACCTGGACGCAACCGGCCTGCTGGACTGCGTGCTGCGCAACGAAAAGATCAACGCCATTGCCGGGCGTATTATGTCCTATGCGGGCCTACGCTATTACCAGCTGACCACCGATGCAGACCGGGCCAAATTCATGTCCGACATGCAGGAAAAGATCACCATCTTCACCACGCCGCTGGTGTTCTTCACCCTGGAAATCAACCGCATCGAAGATGACAAGCTGGACGCGCATTTTGCCGCCAACAGCGATCTTGCTCGCTACAAACCGGTGTTTGAACGTATCCGCGCCATGAAGCCCTATCAGCTCTCGGATGAACTGGAGAAATTCCTGCATGACCTTGGCGTTGTGGGCGATGCCTGGGAGCGGCTGTTTGACGAGACCATTGCCGGGCTCAAATTCACCGTGGATGGCGAAGAGCTGAACATCGAAGGCACGCTGAATTTCCTGACCGAACAGGACCGCAGCAAACGCGAAGCCGCTTCGCGCGAATTGGCACGGGTGTTTCAGGACAATATCAAGACCTTTGCCCGGGTGCATAACACCCAGGCCAAAGAGAAAGAAATCCTTGATCGCTGGCGGGGCATGCCCAGCCCGCAGACCGGCCGTCATCTGTCCAACCATGTGGAACCCGAAGTGGTCGAAGCCCTGCGTGAAGCCGTGGTCGCTGCCTACCCCAAGCTATCGCATCGCTATTATGAGTTGAAACGCAAATGGCTTGGCCTAGACCGGATGCAGGTCTGGGACCGCAATGCACCGCTGCCAATGGAAGACAGCCGCGTCGTGGACTGGGCCGAGGCCGAGAAAACCGTGATGGAGGCCTATGAGGCCTTTGATCCGCGCATGGGCGAGATTGCCGCGCCGTTCTTCTCCAAGGGTTGGATTGATGCCGGTGTCAAACCCGGCAAGGCACCCGGTGCCTTTGCCCATCCCACCGTCACCGAGGTCCACCCTTATGTGATGCTGAACTATCTGGGCAAACCCCGCGACGTGATGACCCTGGCGCATGAACTGGGCCACGGGGTGCATCAGGTACTGGCCGCCGAACAAGGCGAGATGCTGTCTTCAACCCCGCTGACCCTGGCCGAAACGGCCTCTGTCTTTGGTGAGATGCTGACCTTCCGCAAAATGCTGGACGGGGCCGAAACCCAAGAGCAGCGCAAGATCCTGCTGGCCGGCAAGGTCGAAGACATGATCAACACTGTGGTGCGCCAGATCGCCTTCTACGATTTTGAATGTAAACTGCACGCCGCCCGCGCCGAGGGCGAGCTGACACCCGATGACATCAACGCCCTGTGGATGTCGGTGCAGGCCGAAAGCTTGGGCGATGCCTTTGACTTTATGGAAGGATATGAGACCTTCTGGGCCTATATCCCGCATTTTGTGCATTCGCCCTTCTATGTCTACGCCTATGCCTTTGGCGACGGCTTGGTGAACGCGCTCTACTCTGTTTACGCCTCCGGCGCCGAAGGCTTTGAGGACAAATACTTTGAGATGCTCAAGGCCGGTGGCTCCAAACACCACAAAGAACTGCTGGCGCCCTTTGGGCTGGATGCCTCGGACCCTAAATTCTGGGACAAGGGCCTGTCGATGATCTCTGGCATGATCGACGAATTGGAAGCCATGGAGGACTAATCCTCCCTTGAACGCTTTGGCAGCGGTTCCGATGATTCCACTTCGGAACCGCACTCAGACTTGTCCCTCCCCAACTACGAAAGAACTTTTGTGAAGCTGTCTTGGGTCGCATTGATTGCCTGCATGCTAATGGTCTTTTCAGACCATGCTTTCGCTAAACCCAGGCAGGTCGCAAAACACGAAGACTGGACTGTTCTTTGCGATCGACAAGCCCCAGAATGCTATCTGGCGCAAACAATCAGAGCTCCGTCGAACCAAAGGCTGAAGATTTTGGGATTCCCTGCAGACTATGAGAGCCGGCCCGAAGTCGCTGCTGGTTTCACCATTACCTTTCCCAAAAACGTGTTCTTAGGTTCTGGGGTCATCATGTCCGTCGATGGGCAGGATCATCTGAAGTATAATTTTTCCTTCTGCGATTCAAAAGGGTGCCATGCTCAAATTGGCGTTCGGAAAAGCACTTTGAACCGTTTGAAGCACGGAAACATCGCTCAGGTTCTTTTTCATACAACAGGTAACAATGGGGCGGTTCAGAAAGCCAATTTCTCATTGAAAGGTTTTGCGGCAGCTCTCGAAGATCTCCGCAAGCGGCAAAGGGTGTTACAGGCCAAATAAAGGTAGTCGCCTTAGGCCCTCCTCTTCCCAGAGCGCGCACCAAGCGTTGTTGATCCCTGTGTTGGGCCATAGACCCGCGCGAACCTCGGCTTGGCAGGCCCGCCGACTTCAATCCGACTGCCACTTGGTTCCTTGAGGAAATCAGAGCAACATTGAGGGGAATACTATGGAACCCGACATCGAGCACCTTCCGGCAGACTTGATGACGCGTTTTCAGGTCACGCGTGTGCTGTCGCTCGTGGAGGTTCCAAGAGCGCGGATCTGGCAAGTCGAAACCCAGCGCTACGGCACGGCCGCCCTGAAACTCTACACATCAGGAAATATGGGCAATGAGGCCATGGGCTTTCCCTTTCTCGCAGCCATAAATGGGCCAGCAGCAAGGATCTACCAGATCACCCCGGATGCGGTGTTGATGGAATGGCTGGATGGGCCGTCCTTGGGGGATATTGCCCGCAGTGGCGAAGAGGCTTCTGCCGACAGGACACTGGCAGTGGTCGCACTGGAAGTTCACCACCAAACCAGAGAGCTGGAAATTCCTGGGCTGCTTCCACTCGCGCATTGGTTCCAGGCATTGCGGTCCCCAACATCTGACCTGGCCCTCTCGCCACAGCAAAGGAACCTCATGTGCATGGCCCAAAACCTTGCAGAGGAGCTACTGGCCAGCCAACTAGACATCTGCCCGCTACACGGAGATTTGCACCACGAGAACATCCGCCTGGGTCCGCGTGGCTTTTGCGCCTTTGACGCAAAAGGCATCTTTGGTGAACGCTGCTATGAGTTGGCCAACGCCTTTCGCCACCCCAAGGGCCCTGCCGGACCACAGCCTGACGCAGAGAAAATACGACAGCGGGCGCAGCTCTGGGGGCAGGTTTTTGAGGTCCCACCCAAACGTCTATTGCAATGGGCCAGCGCTAAATGCGCCCTCTCCCTTGTTTGGCGCGCAGGCCCAAATCTTTCACAAGATCCCGAGCTGCAATTGCTCGAACACTTGCTCACCCAGCAGGCCGAGCTCTAGCACCTTCTGAATAGGGCTGTTTTTGAACGCGGGCGGAGTATCTGACAATTATTGTCAACTATTTGATTTTGTTGGATTTTTCTGCTGTTTGCGATTGACCCCTGTGTGAAAACCCCCTAACAAGGTCTCAGGAATTACAGCAAGCCAGAACATCGGCAGCTAGCAGCAAGCCACTCCAGCCCGTCCGAACTCTTTCGGATCAGCCAGATAGCCAGCCAAGCCAGCCCCCAAGTGTTCTTAGCCAGCCATGCCTTCCCCTGCTTTTCGAACGGAACGTGACGCCCCCAGGTGATCAAACTTAGGTGTGGTCAAACCCAGGTGCGCGGCCTTAGCCAGAAACCTCCGCCAAGGTTCGCAAGCCCTTGCCAGACTTCCCTCCAGCTCGCCAGCTTTGACGCCAGCGCGCCAGACAGATCCCAGCCGCCGCAAACAAGATGAAGAAACCGCCAGCCATAGCAGCCAGCCCTTCATCTTCCTTGGTGCACCAAAAAAGGCGGAGCCCCTCGGCTCCGCCTTTTCTGTGCTTTTAGTGCAGCTCTACGGTTTTAGTGAGATGCAAGCATGCCCTTGGCCGAGGCCAGTTCACGCATCTTCTTTTGCAGTTTCTCAAAGGCACGCACTTCAATCTGACGAATGCGCTCGCGGCTGACGCTATACTGCGTGCTCAGCTCCTCCAGGGTCTGCACTTTTTCCGCCAAACGGCGCTGTGTCAGGATGTCCTTCTCGCGGTCGTTCAGCACCTCAAGCGCCTGGCCCAACAGCTCTCGGCGGGCTTCCAGCTCGTCACGGGCTTCATAATCACCAGCCTGATCGGCATCTTCATCCTCGAGCCAATCCTGCCACTGCATGGTGCCCTCGCCCTCGCTGCCAACTGTGGCATTGAGAGAGGCATCACCACCAGACATACGGCGGTTCATCGAGATCACCTCGTCCTCGGTCACCCCAAGATCATGGGCGATCCGTTTGACGTTTTCCGGGCGCAGATCCCCGTCTTCCAGCGCGCCGATGCGGGCCTTGGCTTTGCGCAGATTGAAGAAAAGTTTCTTTTGCGCCGAGGTGGTGCCAAGCTTCACCATCGACCAGGACCGCAGGACATATTCCTGGATCGAGGCGCGGATCCACCACATCGCGTATGTCGCGAGGCGGAAACCTTTTTCAGGGTCAAAACGTTTAACCGCCTGCATCAGGCCAACGTTGGCCTCAGAGATCACTTCGGCCTGCGGAAGTCCGTAGCCCCGGTAACCCATGGCAATCTTGGCCGCCAGTCGCAGGTGCGAGGTGACCATCTTGTGCGCGGCACCAGAGTCCTCTTTTTCCACCCAGGCCTTGGCCAGCATGTATTCCTCTTCCGGCTCCAGGAGCGGGAATTTGCGAATTTCTTGCATATAGCGGTTCAGACCGCCTTCAGGGGTCGGTGCGGGCAGATTTGCGTAATTAGCCATTCAAACGGTCCCTCCCAAGATGTTTAAGGACTTAACATTAGATCATATGGGTTAGCGCTAAATCTGTTTCAAGAGGCGCTGACAAGTATCCTTTTATATTTCGGTCTGCGAAACATCTGTGACCTTTGACACATAGCGCAAAAGAAAATGACCTATGGTAAAGAAAAACCGTTTTTCTGGGCCTAACCCGCGGCCTCGACCAAAAAATGGGCGAACTGCTGGGCAAAAACGGTCTTTCGAGCCGAGACCCCCAGGGTGCGCGTGATCTCCGGCGCATTGCGCAATCGGCGCACCACCACGCCGCCGTGGATACTGTCATGCGACAGGGGCACAAAGGCGATGCCAAGCCCTGCTGCCACCAGATCGAGCACCTGTTGATCATGCACCGCCTGAGCAGGCGGCAGTGGGATCGGCCCCTCTTCATCCGGCATACTGTCAGCGTTCGCACAATAGGGCCGATGGATCCGCGCCTCATCCCGCAGATCCTCCAGATCGACACTGCCACCTGCGGTCAAGGCATGGCTGCGCGGCAAGGCCACGCCGTAAGGGTCAGTTCGTAGAGGGAAAAACGCATGACCTGCCGGGACGCAGTTCTCGGCGACCAGGGCAAGGTCCGCCTCTTCAACCGGTTGCGAAAAGGACAGGAAGACCTCTGGGTTGGCCAGTTTCAACGCCCGAAACCCAGAAGCCAGCGGCGCCAGCAAGACATCAGGGGCGCAATAGATCCGCAACAACCGCCGCTCTGCTGGCTGCAGCCGCTGCACCATCCCAGTGAGCTGCGCCACGCTGCCTGCGGCCTCGGCGTAAAGCCGTTCTCCCAGGGGTGTCGCAGTCAGACCGCGTCGGTGCCGGTAGAACAGGCTTCCGCCCATCAGGTCTTCAAGTTTCTGAATCGCCGCCGAGACCGTTGGCTGACTCACCCCATTGGCCTTGGCCGCATGGCTGAAGGAACCCATTTCCAAGGCACTCAGAAAGTAACGAAGCGGAGTAAGTTCAAGCATAGCCTCTGCCTATAGAAAAGATAGTTGACCCCAGAATATCATATGCCTGCTTGATCTGCCATCCCTGTGCCTGTCGCAACGCTTCTACAAAGGATCAGCACATGACACCCATTCAGAAAGACACCCCCGATACCGCAATCGAATCCCTGCTACGCAAATTTGTTGCAGGAGACCCCGATTTGGTGAGCCACATGGCACCCGATATCGACTTTCGCATTGACCACTTCCGGGACGAGGCCGATGTAAGCTGGCAGGTCGGTAAGGGGCTGGCAGATATCGCCACCATCCTTCCCCGCCTGGCCAGTGAGATATTCCCCAAAGGCACCGAGGCGCTGGCCATCACACCTCAGATCCTGCCGCAGGAGGGTTGGATCCTGACCACATTTGAACAAAAATTCTTCTATGGGCTACGCGGTCGTATGTGTACCAGCCTCACCCTGATCCTGTCCCATGAAGCCGATGGCAAGGTCGACTATTTCCGTGAGACGGTGACGGAGGTTCTGGACCTGCCTGAGGCCTCCTGAGGGCAGACCCGACCCCTCCACGACAAAAGCCACCCGGGAAATCACCTGGGCGGCTTTGCCAATCTCTTCGCTCCCCCCAGCAGTCAGCCCGCAGGTGGCTGGCGCAGAGCTTCGATGAGTTCGCTCATATCCTGCGGCAGCGGAGCCTCAAAACGCATTTCCTCACCGCTGACTGGATGAACAAATCCCAGAACCGCCGCATGCAGGGCTTGGCGTGGGAAGTTTTGCACGGCGGCGATACCGGCGGGCGCCAGGGATTTCGCTGCCAGCTTGCGTTTGCCGCCATAGGTCGGATCCCCCACCAGGCTGTGGCCCGCATGGGTCATATGCACCCGAATCTGATGGGTGCGACCGGTTTCCAACCAGCATTCGATCAGCGCGGCCACCGAAGGCGTGCCAAAGGGTTCCACGATCCGGGCCCTTGTCACCGCATGACGCCCGCCCTGAAACAGCACCGCTTGGCGCTGACGGTCATGCTTGTGCCGGGCCAGCTGGGTGGTCAGTTTCAGGATATTGCCGGGTTCAAAACTGGTGCCTTTGACGCCGCGCAAACGCGGATCATTGGCATCCGGCACCCCGTAACAGATGGCGCGGTAGTAGCGCTCTACCGTGTGTTTCTCAAACTGTTTGGCCAGCCCCTGATGCGCCACATCGGACTTTGCCACCACCAAAAGGCCAGAGGTCTCTTTGTCGATCCGGTGCACGATGCCGGGTCGTTTCACCCCGCCGACGCCTGAGAGGTTCTCGCCGCAATGATGCAAAAGTGCGTTGACCAATGTGCCCGACGGGGTGCCCGGCGCCGGATGCACCACCATACCCGTTGGCTTGTTGATGACGATGAGATCCTCATCCTCGTAGATCACCTCCAGCGGAATGTCTTCCGGGCCGATATGGCTCTCGTCGGCCTCTTCCACGGTGATGGAGACCAGCGCGCCCGCCGCAACACGGGCCTTGGCGTCTTGCACCACTGTTCCATCGACTGTCAGGTTGCCGGCCTCGATCAGACGGGCCAGACGGGTGCGCGACAATGTCGCTTCTGCTGGCACATCGCGTGAAACCGCTTTATCAAGCCGCTTAGGCGGGTCTTCCGCGATGACAAACTCAATCTGGCGGCTGCCCATGACTGATCCTTCCGAGCCTGAAATTCAAGATGAGCCACCGCAGCTCAAGTTCCTGCGCCGTCTGGTGACCACGCTGACTGTGGTGATGATTGGCGGGCTTGTAGTGGTAATTTCCCTGCTTGTCATCCGCTTGTCTGCAGATGGTCCCAGCCTACCGAGCGAGATCACCCTGCCCGCCGGAGTTACAGCCCAGGCCGTGACCTTTGGAACGGGTTGGATTGCGGTTGTGACAACAGAAAATCGGATCCTGATTCTGGACCCAGATAGCCACGCGGTGCGCCAGACCATCGAGATCAACTAGACCTGTACCCGCAGCCTGCTCGACTACAGCGACAGATCAAACCTCGCCCGTTACAGGATCGTCACGCAGTCAGGTACATATCTGGGTTGGAGTGGTACCACCTCCCCGGCTCGAACGGGGGACCTCCTGATCCACAATCAAATGATTTTAAGAGTTTTCAAGGCTAGTTCGGAAGATAAAACACCTTGGTCGGAACCAAATCAAAGGAAACGGGCGATTTCAGAACTGCCCATTTCCAGAAGCTGAGCCGCCTTGCTAGGCTGCCCCAAGGTTACGCGTCAGACAGCTGAAAGCGGCCATTCAAGCCTCCGACGATTGAAGCCCACATACTGCACTGCGCACCAACGTCAGCTGGGCGCAGTTAACAACCTTTGCAAACTTCAGCGCGATGCAGCGCCAGGCTGCACGAAGGGCTAATTCTGTTGAAAAAATCTTCCTTGATCGGGTGCCCATTGGCTGATTCAATTGTCATACTGATTGGAGGATTTGGCGAAGATGGGACCAAAGCAGGAAGCGCAGGCGGCCCTGTTCTACGAGTTCTCGCTGGAAGAGCATGTCCCGCAGGGTCATCTGCTGCGCTCTATTGATAGGTTCGTCGATCTAAGCGGCATCCGCCAGTATCTTGCCAAGTTTTACAGCCATACTGGACGTCCATCCATTGATCCTG
>NZ_JBDWPJ010000182.1:0-19281 GCF_039971195.1 Pseudophaeobacter sp. | reverse complement strand
TGGAGGAGCCATTACAACACCAAACGACCCCATAGTGCATTGGGCTACCGCCCACCTGCGCCAGAGGCCATCGTTCCGATGGACCAAAGGCCAATCATGCACTAACTTTCAAGTTGGACCACTCAAGTGGGGCTGCTCATGTACATCTGTGCATTCTGCTTCTGGCAGCTACAAATTTCCGACCGAAAAACCCATATACTGACAGTCATCGCCGCGCTTCTTGTTCTCAGTGCAGTCGGGCTTTCCTACGCGTTTATGTATCATGACGTCGATATCGGGCCGTTTGGTTTCGTTGCTTTTATCATCTTGTTCGGGCTAGCTATTGGTGTGTTCCGCTATTTGCCTCAGTTGATCGCACGGGATTGGCGGGAATTTCAGTTCATTCGCCCTTGACTTCCGAAAGACCAATCAGCTCTTCGGGCGGTCATGCCGCCCGATAGATCAGCGTTTCGCCAGCGATCTCGGTTTCTGTGTAGTCATAAGCCAAGTCGTGAGCGATGGCGTCCATGTCGATGTAGTTGTGCGTGTAGCTGCGGCATGTGTCTTGTCTCCTCTTCTTTGTCCTGACGGGTTGCGCATGCAACCGTATGGCTTCCGCCGAGGAGCTGGGGTGCAAGGATCAAAGATGCCGCAGGCAGGACCAGAACCACGCGGAGCTGCAATGCCAATGAAGCGAGCATGGTGAGGACTCACCCTTTGAACCGCGCGGGGGCGGCAGCCCTAGTCATTCATGGGGGTATTGGGGGAGCGGACAGGCTCCCATGATTGCGGATCAAACACGCAGATCGGTTGGGCATGGTTCGGTGTAGATGGAGAAAAACCCGTCAGTGATTCACAATCTAGGGAAGAGTCTAAACAAGCCCGAGAAAACGTATATTCAGGCGAAATAAGAGACAGTTTGATGCTCATCTGCGACACTAATCTTTGTACTTACTTGCCTTCGGCATCGCCTTATGGCACTGTAAAATATGAATTTTTCTAAGAAGTTGGCGCAAACCCATTTCCATGTCGGATTTGCACTACCGCAATTGAGGATTTTGCCGTTCCGTGGTAAGAAGAAGAGCGGTGCCGAAGCAACCCCCATGGCAAGCACCGATACGGCGTCAAAAAGTTGCTTTGGAGAAAAAGAGATGGCTTCGGATAAAGAGTCCAAAAGTGGGAATGCAACGAGACAAGTTCTTGAAGAACAAGGGTGTGACGTCTCGAACGTTTTATCATTCGGAAATGTAGCGCAGCATAAAGCAGAACCAGTTTTATCTCTTAGTACTGATTTTTTGGATAATAGGAAAGTTATGCGAGAAGTTAGAGAAAATTTAGCTCGCAGAGAATCTGATCCCTTAGAAGAAGAACGCTACAGGCAACTAGCTAAGATGCTACGAGAAGAATCAGCGGATCGTGCTGGATTCTCTCCCAAGGTTTAGTGGGTTTTTTTCTGATTCAAGAAAAGCTATCAAAATATCCTTGAAATCAGAGAATGATAATTCCCCTGTAACATACAACACTGAAAAACCGACTGCCATTAGAATAATCGCAAGGTTCCAAGAGTTCATACTAAGAATATCTTTTACAATGTTGTACCAATTAGAGACAACAACCTTATCATTCTCCGGCTTGTTCGGCATCGAGGCGCTGATGCCCTTTATCCCTTGCGAAGTACAGACTTTTGCGATTGCTTCATTAAATGAATCATTTACCAGCAATTCGATAAATTCGCCTTCGCGATATACGGAACCTTTCGAAAAATCAGCCAGTGTTTTGTAGCGATCAGCACGAGATACAGTGTCGTCATCCAAATGCTTTATGTACTGGAGGGATATTTTTTCGGACAGAATTTCTGGCACAAGCAATCTTGTCATTTCGAGACATACTGGTGAAGAAAATTCGTGCTGTTCAACTTTGGCGGTTAGTGCTTCTAGGATGTGCTCCGGCAGCTGCACGGCCTACCTCCTCATGATAATTTTATGTCTCCCACATCTCATATTTGGCATAAATATTACCTAACCGTATCACAAACTACCAATTTTCGCTAGCACCAAAGCTGATCCTTTGGTCAAATTTACTCATTACGCTAGGTCAATTGGATAGAATCTGAATAGAAATTGCCACCATATTTTCTGTCAAACGTGGCATTCGTTCGGGTTTGGTTAGGTATAGCTGGAGATAGAAAATCTCAAAATCCTGCGAGCGGTTCACAAGGGGCGGCGATACGCCCTTTGGTCGGATTCAGCTTCGACAAGCTGACGGCATTCAATCGGCGGAGGGTTGATCTGGGTTCCAAGTGGCAGGAACGCCCCTTTGTCAATGGGTGCAGGGAGAGTGAAATCTCACCTGCGAGGGATCAAACACCGATATGTTTGCACGGTCGTGACTGGCTCAATGCCAATCTCGACCATCAGCTTTGGGGGATACAACGGGGGAGCGCAGCAGCCCCCTTGTCAAGTCGTGTGGTACTACCACACACAACTTGCAGCAAACCTTATGCTGTAAGGTGGCCTGAAGGGGACGCAGCGCAGGGTGTCACATGACACACATCTAGCAGCGTTCCTTAATGCTGGAAGGTGTCCGTAGAGTCGCAGCAAAAAGGGGTCAAAGACCCGCATCTCGCCGTAAACACTAGTGGTTCACTTATTGCCTAGCTGACCCTGTTAGCGATGTCAGGTGACGATCACAAAGCACCCCTTTTCAATCTGTGAATAAGTCGCGAATGTTGGTTGCATCAAGACAGTTGTGATGTTTTGATCTCAATCAAAGGTGGGCGAAGAGACTTGAGGTAAACACCTGAGAGTTGCGTGCTTTGGAACCGCTCGTGGTACGAATAGGAAACTTAAATTATGAAGAAACGAGTATTTGTAAGCTTTGACTTTGATCACGACAAAAGGCTCAAAGATTTCATCATTGGACAGTCGCGGATGCAGGATTCGCCGTTTGAGGTGATCGACAACTCGCTAAAAGAAGCTGCTCCCGAAAGAGATTGGGAAGCGAAGGGAAATTCAGCAATCAAGCGGTCCGACATAGTAGTTGTGATGGTCGGCCCTCAAACCTATCGGGCACAGGGCGTTTTGAAAGAGATCAAAATGGCCCGCGCCGCTGAAAAGCGGGTGGTACAGGTGATTGGGTACAAAGACGGCAACTACACAGCGGTCCCAGGAGCAGGCCAACTCTATCGTTGGAATTGGGAAAATTTGAAAAAAATATTGAGTTAAATGGGGGCTTTGTAAGTGGCATCTCAAGCACAAAAAGACCAACTCGTTCGCGCGCTTTCTGAAGAGCTACAAGAAGAAAATTTAGCTGCATTTCTCGGAGCTGGTATGTCCGTAGCAGCAGGTTTTGTCAATTGGGCTGAGTTGTTGGAACCAATAGCTGAAGAACTTGAGCTAGATATTGAAAAAGAGCAGGCAAATTTGGTCTCTCTGGCACAGTTTCACTACAACAAAAAGGGCAAGAACAGGAGCAAGTTGAACCAGCTTCTGGTCACAAATTTCTGCGGCAAGACCGAAACCACTGCTAATCATCAGATTCTTGCACGACTTCCAATTACAACATTTTGGACGACCAACTACGATAAGCTAATCGAAAAATCGTTGGAAAATGCGGGCAAAATACCAGACGTAAAGTTTACGAAAGCTCATCACCTAAAAACAACGCCTAGGCGTGACGCCATTGTCTACAAAATGCACGGCGATGTTGAGCATCCGAATGAAGCTGTTCTCACTAGACTGGATTACGAAAAGTATCACGTTGAAAAGCAGCCATTTATTAATGCACTAACCGGTGACATCACTTCAAAGACATTTCTGTTTCTTGGTTTCAGTTTTTCTGATCCGAATATCGACTACATACTCAGCCGAGTCCGCATCGCTTACGATGAAAATCAACGAATGCACCATTGCATCTTGAGAACGGTTCAATTGAAAGACTGTAAAGATCAAGCAGATTTTGAATATCGGAAGCGCAAGCAGGAGTACTTTGTTCAGGATTTGCTTGGTTATGGCATCCAGTCACTCATGATTGATGAATATCACGAAATCACAGAGATATTGGAAAGCTTGGAGAAACAATACAGACGCGACACGGTCTTCATATCAGGTGCTGCTCATAGCTACGATCCTAGAACCGAGGAAGAGACTCATCAGTTCGTCGCTGATCTTAGCAAAGCAATAATTAAAGAGGGTTTTCGTGTCGTATCAGGGTTTGGTCTCGGCATCGGCAGCGCGGTTATTACTGGTGCTCTTGAGCAAATTTATATGGCTTATGGCGAAACCATACGAAGTGAACGACTAATTCTTCGCCCGTTTCCTCAACAAGCAACAAAAAACACGAACTTACAACAGCTTTGGACGGACTATAGAAATGATATGCTCTCCTTTTCTGGAGTCGCCATTTTCGTTATCGGCAACAAGCTGGATGGAGATGACATTGTTCTATCAAACGGTATGCGCGAAGAGTTTGAGATCGCAAAGGAAAAGGGGCTGTTCCTTCTGCCAATTGGTGCAACTGGCTTCATGGCAAAACAGCTTTGGGATGAGGTCAATGTTAGTTTTGATGCGCACAATGGGCAGACATCTAAAACCGTCACAGATTCCTTCGCCATTCTAGGCGATGATACAAAGCCCTTCAGTGAAATTCTGAGTGCGGTGATGCGCATTCTGAAAGAAATTAACAAATAGGGATTAACAAAAATGGCTAGAAAGTGTTTCTACAGCTTCCACTATAAACCCGACAATTGGCGCGTCTCGACAATACGTAATATTGGTTCAGTTGAGGGGAACAAACCAGCATCTGACAATGATTGGGAAACTGTCACAGGTGGTGGGGACGCCAAGATAAAAAAATGGATTGAAGATCAAATGAAAGGAAGAACCTGCACAGTAATATTAGCAGGCTCGAAAACAGCTGGCAGGAAATGGATTAACCATGAAATAAAGGAGTCGTGGGATGAAAACAAAGGCGTAGTAGTGATTTTTGTCCACAATATAAAAAACAGCAAAGGCGAGCAGTCTTCAAAAGGCGCAAATCCCCTTTATTACGTTACGCACGGCCCCAGTGGTAAGCGACTTTCAACGATTGCGAAGGCGTATGATCCGCCTCGTACAACCAGCAAAGGTGTTTACAGCTATATTGAAGATCACATTGAGGATTGGATCGAAGAAGCGATTGAAATTCGGAAAAACAACGATTGATCAAATATCTGAAATTTGGATCACGCTGCACGAGCGCGCGCACATTGAGTTGGGGCATTTCTCGATCCTAGAAGGCGTGCCAACGTTCTATCTCGTGTCCAAATCTGGCAGGTCACAGGTTCAAGAACCTGACCTGCCGCCTGAGCTTTGGGACAAGGTAGAGCGGTGTCTGGAACTACAGGCCGACCATGAGGCCTTGGAGGAAATGCTAGGCACCATGCAAACCGCCGATTGGGCGGAGTTGCATGTGATCACTTCCAGCATCGCGGCTGTGATGGTGGCGATTGAAAAGATCGATGCCCAGAACCAAAACCCGAGTGAGACACACCCAAAAGCTGCAACACGCATTTTTCAGCTTTTGGGCCATGTCAGCGACATGTGGTCGATTGGGGCTTGTTTGAATGGAGCGGCGTTGCCAGACGAAAGGCGCATTCGGGCATTTTCTAAAGAGGTGATCCTGCCTGCTTATTTCGATGCAATAGAGCAGGCACGAGCAAACGACGCGACAAGTTTTCTCGACGACTTGGGAGACCCTTCGGTGTTCTTTGCCGATATTTCCAACGCAAAGCTTGGGCATTGGGATCAATTGCAAACGAGAGGCGCGCAAGAATGGGCGGAGCTGAAAGAGGCAAACGAACAAATCTTGCCGCTGGTCTACAAATATCAGGTCAAAAATCGAACATCAATATAGTGCAATCTGACGCCTTTCCCAATCGCAGTTAAGTCGGGTTTTGTGGGCAGGTCGTTAATGCACTCTGCAATGATGAACACAAACCGATGCAAGCCAAGATCGCTGTCTTCCACGAGCCGTTCAAACTTGCCGTGTCCATCAACTGGGAAATGCGGCTCGTCGCTTGTTAGCTTGAACATCGCCGTTCCGTCCTTTCCGAGCGGCATAGCGTGCCATTCCCCTTTAAATCGCTCAAACCCAACGGCATGTGCATTGAACTCAACTCGCAAGAAAAAGCAAAACTCCTCACCCAGATTTAGCTTTACGTCTGGGTGCGAGCGATCTTTCACCTTCCTGATCAGGTTTAATTCGCCTTTGACGAAACGCTTGATCTGCAATTGTCCTTTAATACCGTGAGCATCAACGTAACCGTCCCATGCGTTAGTATGTAATTTGGGAAACAAAACAGGGGCAATCGCATGGGCAGTTTCAAGGTGGTGTTCAGCGATCCATGCGTGGATCAGTTTGGCTTTGGGCCGTCCAATGGCTCCGCTGCGAAAATTCGATAGATAGTCGGTCCCAACCATCAGCTTGTGACCGAAGGCTTGCTCCATAATGGCTTCCACGCTCAGGTTGGTGGTGTCCGCAACAGAACGGGCAACATGATAGAGGGCGGCGCGGTCAGCTTTGGTCGCTGACTTCCAATTTTTATCCACATCAAAATCCTTGCCTCAAAACTACCCGATTTCACCCGCAACCTACGGCCATTACAGCGGTATTTTAGGATATCCAGACCACGAAGCCAGAAAATTCATGCTTTGGGTCTTGGGAATAATATCCTATATTGTTCCACTTATGTTCTCTCGCGGTGAGAGGCAACAAAGGAGACCCCGAACCAGAGAAACGCCGAGAGGCAGAAAGAAGCAGGCCATGACCGACATTCCCCCAGAATTTAATCCCGAAACGGCCCCGCCGCGCCTGACGATTGATTGGGATGCCTATCTGCCATTTTTCGAAGATGAAGATATCTCGGACGAACACAAGCGTGAGCTGATCGAAGCGCTGTGGTCCATCATGGTCAGCTTTGTTGATCTTGGGTTCGGCATTCATCCCGTTCAGCAGACCTGTGGAAAAGATGTGTCCCTGGCAGAAATGCCCGCCGTGGATGTGCTAAATTTGCCCAATACCAAAACAACTTTTGAAACTGCCGCAGCCTCTGAGACTGACGCGCAACATGAAGGGAGACTTTAATGGAAACAACACAACACGCCGTCATTTACGCCCGCGTTTCGAGCGTCGCCCAGTTGAAAAAGGGTGACGGGTTGGCGTCACAAGAAAGCCGTTGCCGTGAATATGCGCGGTACAAGGGCTATGAGGTGCTTGAGGTCTTCAATGACAACAAATCGGGTGGTGATGCTGATCGCCCTGCCATGATTGCTCTGCTGGCGTACTTGAAGGCGCAAAAGGAAACCTGTGTTGTCATCATTGACGACATCAACCGCTTTGCGAGGGATGTGGTTGGGCATTGGCAACTGAGGGCGCTGCTGGCCGAAGCGGGCGGCAAGCTGGAAAGCCCGTCGATTGAATTCGGTGAGGACAGTGACAGCATTCTGGTGGAAAACCTGCTGGCGTCTGTGTCTCAGCACCAACGCCAGAAAAATGGTGAGCAAACAAAGAACCGTATGCGGGGCCGTGCGCTTAACGGTTACTGGGTGTTCCGCGCCCCGATTGGATACAAGTATGAGCGCGTTGCAGGGCATGGCAATATGCTGGTGCGGGATGAACCTTTGGCATCCATCATCCAAGAGGCCTTGGAGGGGTTTGCCTCTGGTCATTTTGAAACACAGGCCGAAGTGAAACGGTTTCTGGAGTCCAAACCTGCGTTCCCGAAAGACTTCGCCGATGGCACGATCCGGTTTGAACGGGTTATCCGTCTGATGACCCGCACGCATTTTGCGGGTTACATTGAAATTCCCGAGTGGGATGTGTCACTGCGCAAAGGCCATCATGAAGGCCTGATCTCATTGGAGACCCATGAATTGATCCAGCAACGGATCAAGGACGGGGCCAGAGCGCCCGCACGCAAGGATATCAATGCGGATTTCCCACTGCGGGGGTTCGTGTGTTGCGATGACTGCAACACGCCTCTGACGGCCTGCTGGTCCACCAGCAAGTCGGGAAAGAAACATCCGTATTACCTCTGCCACGCCAAAGGATGCCCGAGCTATCGCAAATCGATCCGTCGTGATGTGCTCGAAGGTGAATTTGATGCGCTGATGCAAAGCCTCAAAACATCCGAGGGCATGTTTGCAATGGCGTCAAAGATGTTCAAAGACGCTTGGGGGCAACGTGCGGGACAAATGGAGGCTGACAAGCGCCTGATCCGCACGGAGCGCAACAAACTGGATAAGCAAATCGAAGGCCTTTTGGATCGCGTAGTAGACGCGGATAGCCCAACCCTGATTACCGCCTACGAGAAGCGCATCGAGAAGGTGGAGCGTGAGAAGCTGGTTCTGGACGAAAAGCTGCAAAACAAAGGAAAGCCAATGCACACCTTCGACAAAATGTTCGAACACGCCCTACAATTCCTATCAAACCCTTGGAAACTCTGGAAAAGTGGCAACCTGATCGCCCAACGCACTGTCCTGAGGCTGGCCTTTGCAGAGCAAATTACCTTTGCGCGAAACGAAGGACTTCGAACACCAAAAACTACCTTGCCATTCAAGGTGTTAGAGGGGTTTTCTTGCCAAAAGAAGGTGATGGCGGGGAGACAGGGATTCGAACCCTGGGAACGCTCTCACGTTCAACGGTTTTCAAGACCGCCGCATTCGACCACTCTGCCACCTCCCCGGTCTGCGGGCGGTGTAAGGCGCGTCAGCGTAACACGCAAGAGAAAATTGCCATTCATGCCCATATGTCCTTCGCTTGCCCTCTCGGCCTGCCAAGAAATGCAAGCCACCATGGGCAAACACGCAAGATAGCGCCAATCACACAGGTTTCACACAAGCTCTGCCGCCATAGGGTTTTCATGGCTGTCGCCGCAGGCTATGATTCCAGAAATCAAAAGGAAGACCGGGCAATCCGGCGGGGCGCGCCCTTGGCGCAACAGAGCATAGGCAAGGAAACAACCATGACACAGGCCATGCCGCGGCAGACCGTATTACCAAGACCCAGAACTGGGCTGGCCTTTGCAGCGCTTTCGCTGCTGGTGCTTTCGGCCTGCGAAGAGGGTAGCAACCTTTCCTTCCTGAAACCCAAGCCGGGTGAGGCAGAGGTGACGACATCCAACAGCACCCAGCTGGTGGAACGCGATGTTGAGGCTCCGGATGTGTTTCAGGTCACCGAGTCTGGCCTTTGGGATGGCCGCCCGTCGCTGGGGGGTGTCTGGGTGGCGCACCCGGATGCCAAGGATCCGGAACGGGTGATCATTCGCAATACGGCCAATGGCAAATTTGTCATCGGCGCCCTGTTCCGGCGGGTGCGCGAAATACCGGGCCCACGCCTGCAGACCTCCTCTGATGCCGCCGCGGCCCTGGGCATGCTGGCAGGTGCGCCCGTCGAGCTGAACGTAACGGCCCTGCGCCGCGAGGCGGAACCCGCCCCTGTGGAAGAACTGCCAGCAGCCACCACGCAAGAGACCCCACTGGAAGAAGCCGCCGTCGAGGCCCTGAACGCTGATGAGATTGAAGCCACGCCGCTGGATCCCATAGCCGGAGCCGCTGCGGCCATTGAAGCCGCCCCCAGTGCCGCCCCGTCAGCTCCAGCAGCCCCCGTTGCGCCAGCGCCGCAGATTTCGCCGCTCAGCAAGCCCTATATTCAGATTGGCATTTTCAGTGTGGAGAGCAATGCTAAGAACACGGCCGCCCAGATGCGCAATGCCGGGCTGATCCCAACCGTGCTGGCACAGACAGGCAATGGCAAACCCTTCTGGCGTGTTGTCGTAGGGCCTGCCCAGACAAAATCTGAACGCAGCCATTTGCTCAAAAGCGTCAAAGCTGCGGGCTTTACCGATGCCTATGCCGTTACCAATTACCCCCCCCCCAACCGTGAGGAGACCGCAGGCATGAGATCCATGATCCGCCCCTTCGCCAGGTTCGCTCAGACAGCCAGGCTGTCTCTGGCTGTCGGCCTCGGGTTGTGCCTGACGGCGCTGCCACTGGCCGCTTTTGACACGCAGGCCCGTGCGGCCTTTGTCTTGGATCAGGGAACGGACACCGTGCTGCTGGCCAAGAACGCCGAAGTGCCACTGCCGCCGGCCTCGATGTCCAAACTGATGACGCTCTATGTGGCCTTTGAGGCCCTGCGCGATGGCCGCCTCACCCTGGAGGAGCGCCTGCCGGTCAGCGCCCATGCCATGGGCTATGGTGGCTCCACCATGTTCCTGGACACCACTGACCGGGTGCGGGTCGAGGATCTGTTGCGCGGCATTATCGTGCTCTCGGGCAATGACGCCTGTGCGGTGATTGCCGAGGCGCTGAGCCCCGATGGCACTGAGGCGGGTTTTGCCCGCTATATGACCAAACGCGCCCAGGAACTGGGTATGAGCAACGCCAGCTTTGCCAATTCCAACGGCTGGCCCGCCGTGGGCCATCGCATGTCGATGCGCGATCTGGGCATTCTGGCGGAACGTCTGATCGAAGATTTCCCAGAGTACTATCCGCTGTTCTCAGAAAAGAGCTTTGCCTTTGATGGCCGCGCCCCCTCCAACACCCGCAATCGTAATCCTTTGCTGGGGCTTGGGATCGGCGCGGATGGCTTAAAAACCGGCCATACCTCCGAGGCCGGATATGGTCTGGTTGGCTCTGCGGTGCAGGGGGATCGCCGGGTGATCTTTGTCCTCACCGGGCTGGACAGCGAAAAGGCCCGCGCAGAGGAGGCTGAGGCCGTGGTTAACTGGTCGTTTCGCCAATTTACCCAAAAGACCATCGCCAAGGCCGGTATCCCGGTGGCAAGCGCAGAGATCTGGCGTGGAACGGAACGATCGGTAGGGCTGGTGCCCGAAGGCGATCTAGAGATTTTGCTACCAGCCCTGGCGGGCAAGCAGGTCGCCGCCGAGGTGGTCTATACCGGGCCGGTCACCGCCCCGGTTCAAAAAGGCCAGCAACTCGCGGAACTGGTGCTGCAACCCGATGGGCTGCCAGAAATGCGCCTGCCTCTGGTGGCGGAAAAAGAGATCCAAGCCGGCGGCTTTTTTGTCCGGGTTAAAACTGCGGCTCAGGTTCTGGCCAGACAGCTCATCGATGGCCCCGAGGCACAACAACAGTGACACAGAACAAATTGCACGCCGGCTCTTCAGGTCTGTTCCTGACCTTTGAAGGCATCGACGGTTCCGGTAAATCCACCCAATGCAGGCTCCTGGCCGAGGCCCTGCAGGCTGCTGGGCAGGACGTGATCCTCACCCGCGAGCCTGGCGGCTCTAAAGGTGCCGAAGAGATCCGTCGCATGGTGCTGGAAGGGGACCCCGATAAATGGTCGGCCGAGACCGAGATCCTTTTGTTCACTGCCGCGCGTCGCGACCATCTGGAACGGACTATTCTGCCTGCGCTGGCCGCGGGCAAGGTGGTGATCTGTGACCGTTTTGCCGATAGTACCCGGATGTATCAGGGACTGTCACGCGGCGATCTGCGCGCCACCGTGGATCAGCTGCACGATCTGATGATCGGACGCGAACCGGACCTTACACTGCTTATTGATATGGACCCGGCCACGGGGCTGTCCCGCGCCAAGGGTCGGCAAGGCAGTGAAGAGCGGTTTGAAGACTTTGGCATCGGCCTGCAGGAACAAATGCGGGCGGGGTTTTTGTCGCTGGCCGAAGAGTTCTCTTCCCGGATCAAAGTGGTTGATGGGGCCCAGGGGATCGAGGCGGTTGCGGCGGAAGTTCTGCGCCACACCGAGGCGGCGCTTGCCGCCCGTCCTGGAACCCTGCCCGGAGCCGCGACCCCATGAGCCGCGCCCCAACCAAAGCCAAGGCCGACGAAGACCTGCCCCGCGCCGATCAGGCCCCGGGCGCGCCACATCCACGCGAAACCCTCCAGCTTTTCGGCCAAGAGCAGGCCGAGCAGGATTTCCTCACGGCCTTCAACTCCAACCGTTTGCATCACGGCTGGCTGCTGACTGGCCCCCAGGGCATCGGCAAGGCAACCCTGGCCTGGCGCATCGCGCGGTTCTTGCTGGCCACGCCCCCGGCCGAAGAGGGCCTGTTTGGCGCGCCACCGCCGGTGACCTCGCTGGCTATTGACCCAGAGCACCCCGTCGCGCACCGTATTCAGGCCCTGGCAGAGCCGGGGCTGGCCGCGATCAGCCGCAGCTACAACGACAAGGGCAAGCTGCGCGATCAGATCGTGGTGGATGACATTCGCAAACTGAACCGTTTCTTTGGCCTCTCGGCAACGGACGGCGGCCGCCGGGTGGTGATTGTTGATGCAGCTGACGATATGAACACCAGCGCCGCCAATGCGCTGCTGAAGATGCTGGAAGAACCGCCAGCCCGCACCACTATTCTGTTGATTTCACACCAGCCCTCGCGGTTGCTGCCGACCATTCGCTCCCGTTGTCGCACTCTGCGGCTGGGGGCGCTCTCCCCCGACGACATGCGCGCGGCCTTGACCCAGGCCGGGGCAGAGCTGCCAGAAGAAACAACACATTTGGCAGCCTTGGCGGCAGGATCCGTAGGCGCGGCCCTGCGGCTGCTGAACCTTGGCGGGCTGAAGATCTACGCCGAGCTGATCCAGATCCTCGGCACCATGCCCCGACTGGACCGGCAACGTGCGATGGCCCTGGCCGAGGCCTCTGCCCAGCGCGGTGCCGCAGAGAAGTTTGAGCTTTTGCTCACCCTGATCGAGGTCGCCCTGTCGCGGCTGGCCCGCACTGGCGCAACCGGCCAGGCACCCCAGCCCGAAGCCGCCAGAGGTGAGGCCGAGGTGCTGTCCCGCCTTGCCGCAACGCCGCAGCGCGGCCTGGCCTGGGCCGATCTGTCTGCCGAGGCAACAGCACGGGCGCGCCATGGGCAGGCGGTGAACCTTGACCCGGCTTCACTTGTCCTAGATACGGTTTTTAAGATGCAGGAGACCGCCAGCCGCTGACCTTTGTACAGGCAGCGCCCGGATCCCGCCAAAGACAAGACGAGGCAGGCATGAGCAGCACAATTCCCCAGATCACCGATAGCCACTGCCACCTGGATTTTCCCGATTTTGCTGGTGAGCTGGATATGCTCATCGCCCGCGCCGCCGAGGCTGGCGTGACCCGCATGGTGACCATCTGCACCAAGCTGCGAGAAGAGCCCACCGTGCGCGCCATCGCCGAGGCCCACGCGCCAGTGTTCTATGCCGCCGGTACCCACCCGATGAGCGTCGCCGCGGAACCAATGGCCAGCTATGAAGAGCTGGTTGCCCTGGCGGATCATCCCAAATTTGTCGGCATCGGTGAAACCGGGCTGGATTACCATTACACAGCCGAAAGCGCCGAGGTGCAGCAGCAGTCCCTGCGTGTCCATATTGCCGCCGCCCGCGACACCAAGCTGCCGCTGATCATCCATGCCCGCGCCGCTGACGACGACATGGCGCGCATTCTGCGCGAAGAAATGCAAAATGGTGCCTTCACCTGTGTGATGCATTGCTTCTCTTCCTCCGCCGAGCTGGGCCGCGCGGCGCTGGACCTCGGGTTCTATCTGTCAATGTCCGGCATTGCCGCCTTCCCCAAAAGCCAGGAGCTGCGCGACATCTTTGCCAGTGCTTCGCTTGATCGCATTCTGGTGGAAACCGATGCGCCCTTTCTGGCGCCACCTCCCCATCGCGGCAAACGCAATGAGCCCGCCTATACCGCGCTGACGGCGCAGGTCGGCGCCAAGGCCTTTGACATGGACTATGCTGACTTTGCCGCCCGGACCCAGGCCAATTTTGATCGCCTGTTCTGGAAAGCCGCCCAATTTGAGGCTGCTGCCTGATGGCGGAGCTGCGCTATACCATCCTGGGCTGCGGCTCTTCTGGCGGAGTGCCGCGTCTGGGTGGCCACTGGGGCGAGTGTGATCCCGAGAACCCGCGCAACCGCCGCCGTCGCTGCTCCATTCTGGTGGAGCGTGACGGGCCGGATGGCACCACCACGGTGCTGATTGATACCTCGCCCGATATGCGCAGTCAGCTGCTGGATGCAGAGGTCGGACGGCTGGACGGGGTGGTCTACACCCATTCCCATGCCGATCACGTGCATGGGATTGATGATCTGCGGATGATCGTTTTCAACATGCGGGCGCGGGTGCCAGTCTATGCCGATGGCGACACCCAAAACGCGCTCTTGTCCCGGTTTGGCTATGCCTTTGTGCAGCCCGAAGGCTCGCCCTATCCGCCGATCCTGGATCTGCGCACCATCGATGGGGCCTTCACCATCGACGGGCCCGGAGGCGAGATCCCTTTTGTGCCCTTTGAGGTCAACCATGGTGCCATGGATGCCCTGGGCTTTCGCATCGGCCGACTTGCCTATCTGCCAGATGTGGCAGAGATTTCCGAAGAGGTCACGCAGGCCTTGGAAGGGCTGGACTGCTGGGTGCTCGATGCGCTGCGCCGCACGCCGCATCCGACCCATCTCAACCTTGAACAGGCCCTGACCTGGATCGAGCGGATGCAGCCCCAAAGAGCGGTGCTGACCAATATGCATATCGATCTCGACTACGCCACGGTGGAGGCCGAGACCCCAGATCACATTACCCCGGCCTTTGATGGAATGGTCATACGCTGCCCGCTCTAGGGGCCTGCCCCACAATTGCAACGAGGCATTGTCGATTCAAAAGACCGGGGTCCGAAGACGAAAGTATTTGAGGGGCCGCCCGCTGGGCTGCACCTGTCATTCTGTTTGGCCTATCTTCTGGCCTGCCTGCCAGATGCGATTTGGAGACACCGATGTTTCAGAGCCTGATAGACGTCATCCTACCGGTTTTTCTCGTGGTGGCAGCGGGCTATATCGCCACCAACAAAGGCTTCTTTTCGGCGCAGCACATTGATGGGTTGATGAAATTCACCCAGGGGTTTGCCATCCCCTGCCTGCTGTTTCACGCTATGGCCAATCTGGATCTGAGCAATAGCTTTGATCCCGGACTATTGATCAGCTTTTACACAGGGGCGGCCACTTGTTTCTGTATCGGTCTTGCAGGGGCTCGGCTTTTGTTCAAACGCGACTGGGAAGACTGCGTGGTCATCGGGTTTTGCTGCCTGTTCTCCAACTCGGTCCTGTTGGGACTGCCCATCACCGAACGCGCCTTTGGCCCCGAAAACCTGACCGGTAACTATGCCATCATCGCCTTCCATTCGCCCTTTTGCTACGGGCTGGGCATCACCGTGATGGAGGTGGTGCGCAGCCGCGGCGCCGGTGGGGTCAAAACCGTCACTTCGGTGCTGACGGCGATGTTCAAGAACGTGCTGATCCTTGGCATCGCGCTTGGCTTTGCCTTCAACCTGGCAGGGCTGACCATCCCCGGCACGGTTGATGCGGCGCTGGAGCTGGTGATCCGAGCAGCGCTGCCAACCGCCCTTTTTGCCCTCGGTGGCGTGCTGGTGCAGTACCGCCCCGAAGGCGATCTGCGCGCCATCGGCTTTGTCTGTGTTACCGCCCTGATGGTGCATCCCAGTATCGTCTGGCTGCTGGGGGGCTCTTTGGGGGTAAAGCAGGATCTGTTCCGCTCTGGGGTGTTGAATGCCGCCATGGCGCCGGGGTTCAACGCCTATATTTTTGCCAATATGTATGGCCGCGCCAAACGGGTTGCCGCCTCTTCGGTGCTGCTGGCCACTGCCGCCTCGATGCTGACCGTCTGGTTCTGGCTACAGGTGCTCAGCTAGGCCCATTGCAAAGTGCCGGTCTGGCAATGCTACCAACGGGGGTCATCCAGTTCCAGATCAAACCGGCGCGGCATCAGCCCGGCCTGAAACCAGCTGATAAAGCTGTGGATAGAGAACACCGGCAGGCCGGTGACGCGCCGCAGATCGCGGGCATAGGGCACCATATTGGTACATTCCAGCACGATCGCCCCCAGATCCGGGTTCCCCGCCCCCAAGGCACGCGCACCATCAATCATATCCAACCGGCAGGCCTCAAAATCGATCTGCGCCGCATCACCAAGGATATCGCGGCTGAAACAGCGCAAGCCATCGGTGCCACCAACAGGCGTATCCTCTGGCGCGCCAGCCGCGCGCAGATGCGCCGGGGTCAGGCTCTCTTTGGAGATGGTCAGGACACCAACCCGTTTACCCGGCGGCAGCAGCGCCTGCACCATCGGCACCTGCATCAGCGAAGAGGTCGCAACCGGCACGCCCAGCGCATCCCGGATCTGATCTTGAAGCAGGGCAAGAAAGCCGCAGTTGGTAGTGATGCCATCGCAGCCCATCGCAACCAGATCACGGCCTGCTTCGATAAACAGCTCCACCAGTTCCGTAGGATCCTTGCGCACCACAAGATCCGGCGTCGCCCCGCGTACCACCCGGTAATGCACCGGGAAATCCCAGCTAAGCGCATTGCCCATATCGCCATGAATGCGGGGAAACTGCGTTTCCAGCATCAAAATGCCAACCGCAGCGCCGTAGACTGTCTTGCCACCCTGTTCCATCATCCTACCTTTGCCTATTCATCGGGTACATAGAGCTGCGAAAAGGCGATGCGCACGGCCTCGGTGGCCTCTTCGCGGCGTTTTTCAATATGGCTGCGCAGGGCGTCGGTGGCCGCAGCGACATCGCGCTGTTGCAGGCCCAGCAAAACCCGCCGATGCGCCGAGACATCTCCCGGTGCCTGCCCATCCCCCTGATCGCGCATACGTTTGAGATCAATCAGCCGAATATATCGGATCCGCCCATTGAGGTTCTTCAGCATCCTCTGCAACTCGCTATTGCCTGAAAGCTGCACCAGCCTGCTGTGAAAGCTCTCATCCAGCGCCAGCAGTTCTTCCAGCTCGGCGGAGCTGTGATACTCCGGCTCCATCCGGTCCAGATAGTCAGCAAAACCTCCAATATCAGCCTCACTGGCGCGCTGGCAGGCAATCCGCAGGGCTTCGCATTCCACTGCAACACGGGCCTCGTAGAGGTCCAGAATATAGCTCGGCGTCAAGGGACGACAAAAGAAGCCGCGATTGATCTGAAAGGTCAAAAAACCCTCGGCCACCAGCCGGTTCAAGGCTTCGCGCAAAGGCGTGCGACTGGCGCCCAGAACTTCGGAGAGGGCGCTTTCGTTGATCCGCTGATCCGGCTTGAAGGCAAAATCCGCCGCCATCCGGCGCAGCGCCTCATAGACACGATCCACATTGCTTTCGCGTTTTGCCATTTCGTCTCTTTCTGACTGATCCGGCCCTGCGCGGATCGGTCCCCATTTGGCGCCACCCTAGGCCAGGCTTGACTTGTCCGCAATAATGAATTCCAAACTGTATACAATTTTGAACGCAAAAACGATTCTGGGTGCAGAACCCGGCTACACCAATGGGAAACCGCAACGGGAGAGATCGAAATGAGCAACGCAATGAACGGCGCCGAGGCCATGGTGCGCATGCTGGAAGCCCATGGGGTGCGCCATATCTTTGGGCTCTGTGGCGACACCACCCTGCCCTTCTACGACGCGATGCATGGGCTGGACCACGGTATCAACCATGTGCTGACCCGCGATGAGCGCTGCGCCACCTATATGGCCGACGCCTATTCGCGGGTGACCGGTCGCCCCGGCGTGGCCGAGGGGCCTTCGGGGGGCGGTGCCACCTATATCCTGCCCGGGCTGATTGAAGCCTCAGAAAGCTCTTATGCGGTGCTGGGCATCACCACCGATATCTCGGTGGCCTCTTATGGGAAATACCCGCTGACCGAGGTCGACCAGGAGGCGCTGATGCGCCCCCTGACCAAATGGAACACGGTGATCCGGCAATCCCAGCACATCCCCCGCATGGTGCGCACTGCCTTCAAGGCGATGACCACTGGACGATCAGGGGCGGCCCATCTCGGCCTGCCCTATGATGTTCAATATGATGCGGTGGACCCTAATGATATCTGGGCCGATCCAAAGCTCCAAAGCTACCCTGCCTACCCACAGGCCCCCGAACCCGGCGCCGCCGAGGCCGCGGTAGAGGCCATCCTCTCCGCCAGATCTCCGCTGATCATCTGTGGTGGCGGCGTTGTCATTGCTGGCGCCATGGCAGAACTGTCACGCCTTGCCACCCGGCTGGATATCCCGGTCGCCACCTCGATTTCCGGACAGGGATCGCTGGCCGATAGCCATGACAATTGCCTAGGCGTGGTCGGATCGAATGGCGGCACCGATGAGACATGGGAGATGATGGAGGCGGCGGATTTAGTCGTCTTCATGGGATGCCGGGCGGGCTCCACCACCACCTCCCGCTGGGAGGCCCCTGCACCTGGCACCCGCGTGGTACATTTTGACAATGACCCCATGGTGATTGGCGCCAATTATCGCACCGAAGTCGGCGTGGTGGGCGATCTACGCCTTTCCCTAGCCGCCGTCAACGCCGTGCTGGACCAGCGCGGCCAGGGCGCTGACAGCTTTGGCGGCGCTGCCGCCATCGCCCAGATCAAGGCGCGCAAATTTGAGAAATTCCACCATCTTGCAAAAAGCACCGAGGCACCCATCCGCCCCGAGCGGGTGGTGGATGCGCTGATGAAAGTGCTGCCGCCCGATGCCACGGTGGTGTCGGATCCTGGCACCAGCTGTCCCTATTTTTCTGCCTATTATCAGCAGCAAAGCCCCGGGCGCTACTTCATCACCAACCGCGCCCATGGCGGCCTGGGCTATGCGCTTTCGGCGTCGCTTGGCGCCTGGTTTGGCCGCCCCACTTCAAAAACCGTCGCCCTGATGGGGGATGGCTCCTTTGGCTTTACGGTGGGCGAACTGGAAACCGTCTGCCGCGCTCGCGCGCCCATCACCTTTGTGGTGTTTTCCAACGCCAGTTTCGGCTGGATCAAGGCCAGCCAGTCCGCCGACAAAGACGCCCGTTACTACAATGTTGATTTCAACCGTACCGACCATGCCGCCATTGCTGCCGCCTACGGGGTTAAAAGCTGGCGGGTTGAAAACCCTGAGGACCTGGAACGGGTGATGCGCGACGCCGTCAACCACGACGGTCCCACGCTGGTGGATGTGGTCTGCCAGGCGCTGGAAGAAAGCGCCGCGCCAGTCCGGCGTTGGATGGGGTGAGGCCCGTCGCGGAAAGCCTCTGAGAGAGGCTTTCAGGGCCGAACGGGCGGAGGCCCTGGGTTCATTGCCGAAAGGGCCGAACTCCGGACATGCAGCCAGACCTGCATCCCGCTCCGCTTCGTGCCGGACACGCGCGCCAAATTTAGAACCAAACGACTGCCACCTCAGCACGCCCCCTCTCGATCCGGGGCTCTCTTGGCTCAGAACACCGTTCCGCACCCCATTGGCACCCCGTACCAACCGAGCCGCGCTTCCGCGCGGCGG
>NZ_JBDWPJ010000181.1:0-6596 GCF_039971195.1 Pseudophaeobacter sp. | reverse complement strand
TCCATCCTCAAACTCTTCGCCCACCCGTGCGGCTTCGGCCAGGGGCATGTCAAAGGGGTTCTGCGGCCAGGTTGAGTTTTCAACCGAGAGCGATCCCATGGGGGCATCGGCCAGATCTTCGCCCATCAATGGCGCAAAATTTCCGCGCTCGGAATTGATCCAGCCCAGCACCCGCTCGGCGCCATCAACCACCGGCAAGTCACAGGCGGCGCGCAGCCGGGCGCAGAGCAGCCCGCCGTGGATTTCTGTCTTTTCCAGGAAGCGCCAGGCCGGCGCCTGTGAAATGGTCACATAGGGGTCGTCGGGGTTTTTCAGGGCCATCTGGGTGGAGTTCACCACGCTGACCGCCAGCCGCATGCGCAGCAGCGGGTAGATCAGATCCACCTCCTCTGGAGACAGCGGATAGGCGCTGTGATAGCCCGCCACGAGGGCAGCGAGTGCGGCCTCAGGCTCGGGGTTGTCCAGCACGATGTAAGCAGCGGCAATGGCCAGGTCGCAGATGCGCGGGGCGGTGCACATATCGCCTAAATCAATCAGGCCAGAGACCCGGCGCGGTTCGCTCAACTCACCCGCCACCATGATGTTATAGTCATTGGCGTCATTGTGGATCGCTTGCTTTGGCAGACTGGCCAGAACAGGCTCTAATACGGCAAATTCCGCAGCAATTTCACCAATAAGACTCTGTCTGTCGGGCTCCGCAATGGCACTGAGCTCTGAGCCTATCCAGCCCGCCTGCATCAGATCCCATTTGAAATCACGTTTCAGTCCGGCGTGCTGAAAATCTGCCAATGCCTTGCCAGCCCCACCCAGAACTGCGCCGACCTCATGGATCAGCGCCGGGGATTTGGGCGCCACCTTGGCGTAGCATTTGCCGGGCAGACATTCGAGGAGCCAGCACAGCCGCTCGGCGCCAGTCTCATCGGCGATCACCAGCATCGCAGCGCCATCCGGGGCAGCAATCACCCGTGGGCAGGGCAGATCCGGCGCCTGGGCGGCAATATGCTGAAAAGCCTGCACCTGCATCTCGACCAGCCAGGCCTCGCAGCCGGGGCGCATGGCCTTGAGGATATAGGCCTGGCCATCACTGGCGCGGGCGATGAAATTGAGATCATATTCGCCGTCCAGGCGGCTCAACTCGGCATCAATGCCCCAATGGGATTTGAGGGCATCACCCCAATGCGCAAGGCTCATTTTAGTTCTCCCCGGTCGCCGGTTTTCCGGCAGTCCAATATTGGATCCTATTTGGACCGGGGAGGGGTGGTTAGTCCAGCCACCCTTTGAGATTATTCTCGATCACACCTGCTAAGGCGGCGATATGGTCGTCATCATCGTTGAGGCAGGGTATATAGAGGAAATCCTCGCCGCCGGCCTCTTCAAAGCTCTCTTTGATCTCTTCGTTGATCTCTTCCAGCGTCTCGATGCAATCGGCAGAGAAGGCCGGCGCCATCACCGCGATGCTCTTTTTGCCCTGCTTGGCGAGGGCGGCAACGTGATCGACGGTATAGGGTTTCAGCCATTCCTCGGGGCCAAAGACGGACTGGAAGGTGGTGGTGATCTCGGTGTCTTGCCAGCCGAGACGTTCGCGCAGCAGCCGCGTGGTTTTCTGGCATTGGCAATGATAGGGATCGCCCTGCATCAGGTAGCGTTTTGGCATGCCGTGATAGGACACCACCAGAATACCGGGGCGTTTGTCGACTTTGCCATAGGCCTCTTCCACGGAACGGGCCAGGGCCTCGATATAGGCGGGCTGATCAAAATAGGGCTCGATGGTGCGAGCCGCTGGCTGCCAGACCTCTTCCATCAGGGCGCGGAAGAATTCATCATTGGCCGTGCCCGAGGTGGCGCCGGCATAATGCGGATAAAGCGGTACAAAGAGGATCTTTTGGCAGCCAGCCGCAACCATGGCGCGGACCTTGGATTTGGTCGAGGGATTGCCGTAGCGCATGCAGTAATCCACCATGACCTGATCGCCATAGCGCGCGGTCATAGCCTCGGCCATTTTTGCGGTCTGATCCTTGGTGATGGTCATCAGCGGGCTCTCGCCCTTGTCGTGGTTCCAGATCGACTTATAGGCCGCGCCCGAGGAAAACGGCCGTTTGGTCAGGATGATCAGCTGCAGCAGTGGCTGCCATTTCCAAGAGGGGTAGTCGATCACCCGCTTGTCCGACAGGAATTCCCCCAGATAGCGACGCATCGGCCAATAGCTGTAGTCATCCGGCGTGCCGAGGTTTGCCAGCAGGATGCCGACCTTTTCGCCTTTGATCTTTGGGTGATCAGCTGGCGCGTGGGCGGGGCAGGTGGCGGGGGCGGAAGAATCCAGCATAGGGGCGGTGGTCCTGTATCTGCGGCAAGGCTTTGCTAGTGGAATTCATGGCGAGGGTCACAGTTCGCCATAAGATAGGGTGTTACGAGGGCAAAGGCCAATTGGATCATATTGGCGCAGTGATTTCTTTTTCTTATTGATCTGGGAAGTGATCAGGCGACGCTCTAATCGGGCAATTTGGTTTCCGGCACCTTCAGCGCCTCTGACAGCCGCATCTTGGCAGAACCGGGCCGCAGCGGTTGCTGCTGGGTTTCAGAAGGCGACCAACCTGTCAGGCAGACCAGTTCAAAGGTTGCGGGCAGGCGGCCATCGGGCAGTTCAAAATGCTGCCGGTAAATCGCCTCGGTCCGGGCAAACAGGGCGCGCGGGCTGAAAGACCGGCGGCGCTGGGCCATCACATTACCTTCGCCCATGGCACGCAGCTCGCGCATCAGATGCAGGCAGTCGCGATACTGCGCTGTCAGCGGCACCACATCGGCCACCGGCAGGGCAAATCCGGCCCGTTGCAGCAATCCGCCGAGATCGCGGACTTCGCCCATCGGGGCGACACGCGGTGACAAGCCACCGCAGACCTGAGTTTCTGCCTCGGCCAGGGCGCTGCGCAGTTCATGCAGGGTCCGCCCGCCTAGGGTCACGGCGAGCAGCAAGCCGTCCTCTGCCAGGGCGCGGCGGCTTTGGATCAACTGGCCCACCGGATCATTGGCCCAGTGCAGCGCCATGGCGTGAATCACCAGATCATGGGCGCCGGGGGTGAGGTCCAGCACCTCCTCATCAGCGACAATCTTTGAATTTGGCAATGCCCCCCGCCAAATCTCGGCAAAAGGCGTCACAATCGCGGGGGCCGTAAAGGTTCTGTTAACCATTGTTAAGCGATCTTCCACCTCGTCCCGCGCCAGATCGTGCAGGAATAGGGCCTCAGCCTGGTGGCGGTTGCGATGCAGCCTCAGGGCCGAATGGTCGAACAGCTCTGGCTGTGATTTGGGTGCTTGCGTCATGGGAGCTATTTAGATGTTGCGCGCGCAGTTTCAAACCGCTGTTTCGCTGATCTATCCGTCCAAATGTCTGGGCTGCGATGAATTGGTCGAACAGGACTTTGGTCTCTGCGGCAGTTGCTGGGGTGATGCGCATTTTATCAGCGGCACCTGTTGCGAGGGCTGTGGCGTGCCGCTGCCCGGAGAGACGGACGGCTATCGGCTGGACTGCGATGAATGTATGTCAATTGCCCGGCCCTGGAGCCAGGGGCGCGCGGCGATGCTCTATAAGGACAAGGCCCGCCATCTGGTGATGGCCCTGAAACACGGCGATCGCACCGATCTGGCCGGTCCTGCAGCCGGGTGGATGGCCCGGGCGGCGGCGCCCTTGCTGCGTGACAACCCTCTGATCTGCCCGGTGCCGCTGCATTGGACGCGGTTTCTCAGGCGGCGCTACAATCAATCCGCTCTTCTGGCCGAACACCTGGCGCGCCAATCCGGGCTGGACTACTGGCCGGATCTGCTGAAACGCATCAAGGTAACGCCAAGTCTGGAGGGCAAGACCCGAGTGCAGCGCTTTGCCACGCTCAGCCGCGCAATTGCTGCCCATCCCCGCCACGCTGCCCTGATACAGGGGCGGGTGGTTCTGCTGGTGGATGACGTGATGACCTCGGGGGCGACGCTCACCGCCTGCGCCGATGCCTGCCATGGCGCAGGCGCGGCAGAGGTGCGGGTGACGGTGCTGGCGCGAGTCACACGGGCGTGATCAAACGCCGTCGTGGCTGGCAATGATTGCAAAACCTCCCCATATGGCCCAGAACCAAGACAACCTGACAATTGGAGACCCGCATGACATCGGTCGAAATCTACACCTCGCCGCTTTGTGGCTTTTGCCACGCTGCCAAACGCCTGCTGACCCAAAAAGGCGTTGAGTTTTCCGAGGTCAATGTACTGACCAACCCAGGCCGCAAGGATGAGATGATCCAGCGCGCCAATGGGGGACGCACCGTGCCGCAGATCTTTATCGGTGAGACCCATGTCGGCGGCTGTGATGATCTTTATGCGCTGGAGCAGGCCGGGAAGCTGGATTCTCTGCTTGCCGCCTGAGGCACAAAGGCTTTCTCAAAAGGGGATATCAGATGCGCGCCGCCTTGTTGCAGATCACCTCGAGCGATTCCCCTGAAGAAAACCGCGAATTGCTTCAGCGCCTGATCGCTGAAGCGGTCGCCAATGGTGCCGGTTTTGTGCTGACGCCAGAGGTGAGCAACTGCGTCTCGCAGAGCCGCGCGCATCAGCAAGAGGTCCTGGACCTTGAGGAAGACGATGCCAATCTGGCGGCCCTGTGTGAAACCGCAGCCACCCATGGCATCTGGCTGTCTCTGGGCTCCTTTGGTGTCAAAACAGGCGAGGCAGACGGTCGGTTCGCCAATCGCCAGTTCCTGATTTCGCCGCAGGGTGAGATCACTGCCCGCTATGATAAAATCCACATGTTTGATGTGGAGGTGACCCCGGAAGAGACCTTCCGCGAAAGCGATGGCTACCGTCCTGGTAATCGGGCTGTGGTGGCAAAGACAGATTTTGCCACCCTGGGTCTGACCATTTGTTATGATCTGCGTTTTCCCTATCTGCACCGGGCCCTGGCCAAGGCAGGTGCAGAGATCCTGATCGCCCCGGCGGCTTTCTCGCCGGTCACTGGCGCGGCCCATTGGCATGCGTTGCTGCAGGCCCGTGCCATTGAAACCGGCTGCTACGTTCTGGCTGCGGCGCAGACCGGCAGCCATAAAACCAGCCGCGGCGCGCAGCGCAAAACCTATGGGCATTCGCTGGTGGTGGCGCCCTGGGGAGAGATTCTGCTCGATGCCGGCACGGCTGCGGGCATAAGTTACGTTGATCTTGATATGGAAAAAGTGGCAGAAGCACGCAGGCGCGTGCCCGCCCTGACCCATGATCGAGAGTTCGACGGACCCTGATGGAAGAAACCCACTCCCTTGCGGTCTCGCTGTTTAGCGAGATCCTGATGGCCGACCAACTGGCGCGTTCGCGTCTGGGTAAGGCCCTGCCCAAGGGAATGGAGCTGTCGCATTTTTCGGTGCTCAATCACCTCACCCGCACCGGGGTTGAACGCTCTCCGGCGCAATTGGCCAAGGCCTTTCACGTCACACGCGGCGCCATGACCAATACGCTCAACAAGCTGGAAGTGGCGGGCTATGTGCATATCCGCCCGGATTGGGACGATGCCCGTCGCAAGATGGTGGCGATCAGCCCGGCGGGACGGCAGGCGCGGGATGCGGCCCTGGCCAGCATCGTGCCGCTGATCTCCGAAGTGGTTTCTGACCTTGGCGGGGAACGGGTCCGGGCCACCCTGCCCATTTTGCGTGAACTGCGCGCAAAACTGGAATCAACCGCTTAAAAACCTGGCGCCTTGGATTTGCTCTGTGAGGATAGCACCCCTGTAAAAACAGAAAAGGGATGCCTGTCGCAGCAGGCATCCCCTTAAATTTCCATTTGAGCCATCCGTCGAGATGTGAGTGGTGGCAGACCCAAATGGAGGGACTGGATCGGATGGGCCAACCCAGTTGGACAAGCTCTTAAAGATATGTCTGAAACAACTCTATTCTGTTTGAGAACCAGCTCCAAGGCTGCAAAAGAGGGATGATCCTATCCAAAAGGTTATGGGATCGTTAACATTTCAGAAATCTGGAAAAGCCCGTTCGGAGCTACTGATCTTTCACGCTGGCGGTGACGTAGTTGACCGATAGATCTCGATCAGAAATCGACCAGTTCCAGCTGATCGGGTTAAAGACAAACCCCTTGCGATCAACCGGGGTTAGGCCGGCCTTTTTCAGCAGTTCCACCAGCTCGTCCGGGGTGATGAATTTGTGCCATTCATGCGTCCCACGCGGCAGCCAACGCATCACCACTTCGGCGCCAAAAATCGCCACGGCGTAGCTTTTGGGATTGCGGTTGATGGTGGAGCAGATCTCCAGCCCGCCGGGTTTCAGCAGTTCCTGCGTTGCGGTGAGATAGCCGAGCGGATCTGCCACATGCTCAACCACCTCCATGTTCAGCACCACGTCAAATTGCTCTCCGGCGGCAGCCATGTCTTCGGCGGTGGTATGGCGATAATCAATCATCAGCCCGGTCTGTTCCGCATGTAGCCGCGCCACCGGCAGGTTGCCCTCGGCTGCATCGGCGCCGGTGACATCGGCACCCAGCCGCGCCATGGGTTCGCACAAAAGCCCGCCACCGCAGCCGATATCCAGCAGGCGCAGGCCCTTGAAGGGTACTGGCTGGGTCAGGTC
>NZ_JBDWPJ010000180.1:0-7652 GCF_039971195.1 Pseudophaeobacter sp. | reverse complement strand
TCAAAAGGATCCCATTCGTCTTCCACCTCGGGCAGGGCCTCGGCTTCGACCTCGGCGGCGAGTTCTTCAGCGGTGCGGATGCGGGTGATCTTGGCCTTGGGGAAACTCTCCAGAACAGCCTGCACCAGCGGGTGTTCGCTGGCCTTGGCCCGCAGGGCGTTTTCGGCGGCGTTCTCACGCTCGGTGATGGTCTCGCCACCGCCCTCGTTCTCCAGTGAGATGATCCAGCGGGCCTGAGTCCAGTTTTGCAGCTGCTGTCCCAGCCGGGCGGCCAGATCCTTGGGGGCATCCTGGGTCGGCTGGATAGTGATCCGGCCCGGCTGATAGGCAACCAGACGCAGGTAGGTTTTAACATATTCCAGCAGCAGCCCGTCGCGTCTGAGGCGGATCAGATCGATCACATGTTCAAATGTCGGATATTGCGCCAGGGCTTTGATGGTGTCTGGAGCCAGAGCCGTTGCCATGCCAGTGCCGTCTTGCGCAACCGGTGCTGCGCCACCGGATGCACCGGAAGCCATGGGCGCTCCGTCAGGCGTGCCAGCCCCGCCCATGTTTTGCATCGCAGGGGCGCCAGAGCCATAGCCTCCTGAAGCCATGCCGCCGCCCATTCCACCACCGGGGCCATTGGGCCCTGGGGGCGGCGGCCCGTCCTGCAGTTTGCGGATCAGTTCTTCCGGGCTGGGCAGGTCAGCCACATGGGTAAGGCGGATCACCGCCATTTCTGCCGCCATCATCGCATTGGGCGCAGCGGCGACCTCTTCCAGGGCTTTCAGCAGCATCTGCCACATGCGGGTCAGCACCCGCATCGCCAGGGCCTCGGCCATCTGCTGTCCGCGGGCACGTTCATCCGGGCTGATGGTGGGATCTTCGGCGGCATCGGGGGTGATTTTCACCACCGAGACCCAATGGGTGATTTCGGCCAGATCACGCAGCACCGCCAGCGGATCGGCGCCTTCGGCATATTGCGCGCCCAGTTCAGTGAGGGCGGCGGCGGCATCGCCGCGCAGCACCATATCCATCAGGTCGAGCACCCGGCCCCGATCGGCCAGCCCTAGCATGGCGCGGACCTGATCGGCGGTGGTTTCCCCGGCACCGTGGGAAATGGCCTGATCCAGCAGTGAGGTCGCATCTCGCGCAGAGCCTTCGGCGGCGCGGGTGATCAGCGCCAAGGCGTCATCGGTAATCTCGGCGCCCTCGGCACTGGCGATCCTGCGCATAAGCGCGATCATCACCTCGGGTTCGATACGGCGCAGGTCAAAGCGCTGGCAGCGCGACAGCACCGTCACCGGCACCTTGCGGATCTCGGTGGTGGCAAAGATGAATTTGACGTGGGCAGGGGGTTCTTCCAGCGTCTTGAGCAGCGCGTTGAAGGCGCTGGTCGAGAGCATGTGAACCTCATCGATGATATAGATCTTGTAGCGGGCGGAGGCCGCACGGTACTGCACCGAATCGATGATCTCGCGGATATCGCCCACACCGGTGCGGCTGGCGGCATCCATCTCCATCACATCGACGTGGCGGCCTTCCATGATGGCAGTGCAATGTTCGCAGACGCCGCAGGGTTCGGTGGTGGGCTGGCCGGTGCCGTCGGGACCGATGCAATTCATCCCTTTGGCGATAATACGCGCGGTGGTTGTCTTGCCGGTGCCGCGGATGCCCGTCATCACAAAGGCCTGGGCGATGCGATTGGTTTCAAACGCATTCTTCAGCGTGCGCACCATTGCATCCTGGCCGACCAGATCGGCAAATGTTTCGGGGCGGTACTTGCGCGCCAGGACCTGATATTGTGTTTGGCTGCTGTCGCTTGGGCTGTCGTTCATGATGTCTCTTGCCGGATTCGGAAGGCGGGATCGCGCCGGGGCAAGGTACGCTGGCTGGCCGCTTTCGTCCACCGCTGTTGACCGGAGAAGGCCGCCTGGGTCAGTCTTTGGTCACAGGGTTGAAGGTGCGGCCAAGGATCGGGCCTGCGCCAACGGGAAGGGCGAAGGGCTGTGATGCAGAGTGGAGGCCGCGATGAGTGATCAGAGCAATGAGGAGGTGGTGAAACCTTTGACGCTGCACGGCTTGTGCGTCGGCGACGGTATTCTGGCGCTTTGTGCTTTGCCCGGCAGTGGCGGTGATTACGCCGGAGATCTGGAACATCTGCATGACTGGCAGCCGGGACTGGTGATTTCGATGACCACCGAAGTCGAACAGGTCGGCTTTGGCGCAGCGATGCTGGGGCGGGATCTGCAGGCCATGGGCTGTCGCTGGCACCATTTGCCGCTGCCGGATTTTTCCGCCCCAAACCCGGAGATGCTGCGGCTCTGGCCCGAGGTCAGCGGCCTGGCGCGGCAGGCGCTGCAGGGCGGCGGCCGGGTGCTGGTGCATTGCAAGGGCGGCTGTGGCCGATCCGGCATGGTGGTTCTGCGGCTGATGATCGAAGCCGGGGAGCAGCCTGCCGCGGCGCTGCGTCGCCTGCGCCGGGTACGCCCCTGCGCGGTCGAGACCGCGGCGCAGATGCAGTGGGCCAGTTCAGCGGCATCGGTCAGAGCCTAGAGCGCATCCACCAGCGGGGCGGCATCCTTTGGGTCGGCTTTTTGGCGGGGCAGCAGTGATCTGACCTCGCCTATGGCGCAGGGTCGTTGGGCGATTACAGCTGCGGCAATTCCAGAACTAACCGGCGAAAACAGGGCATCGGCAAAGAGGTTCAGCGCTTCTGTGTCGGCCTCTTTGCTGACGTCACAAAACACCCGGATACGATCATGGCTGGCGACATATTGCGCCGGGCAATGGCGGTCGCAGCCGTCCAGACGGCTTTCGCCGCAGATCTGAAAATCCGCCTCGGTGACGTCCCGTGCCTTATCCAGGGCCCCTGACAGGGCCTCCAGCATGCGGGCCAGCGAGGGGCAGGGGCTGCCCAGATGCATGCAGATGCTTTGCGACACATGATGGTCCGGCCTCGGTTGCGAGTCCGCCCCCGCCCGCCTGGGTCTGTGATGCGTCTGTGTCATTTAGCGCCCTCCGCGCGTTGGCGGGGATCCAATTGGGAGAGGCTTGAAACGGGAGGGAGGCCCTGGCCATTTCACGCACCCGCCCCGGACTCCCCGTCCAGTTTCGAGTTTCATACGTGATGGCAGGTCTCCTGACTTGCGGGTCATTGCGGATCCGGTCCTTCCCGGCCTTTGGGGTTCTCCCAGTAACCAGTGGATACTCCGAAGCGCTCATCGCTTACAGTTGCGGGGGCAGTCGTGGACTTGTTCTGGCCTGTGCTGACCAGATCGCACCACGTTCCCTTTTCATCCCCGAAGCCGGTTAGGGCATCGCGGGAACCATCCCTTAACCGCTAGCGCCGGAAGGGTTGAGTCGTCAATAAAGTTTTAACAGATTGGGCTTGCAGTGGTGCTGCAGGCCAAAAAGGCGCGCGAAAATCGCACGCCTCTGGTAAGCTCTTCAGTCAGGGATAGCGGGCTGAGGCTAGCGGGATTTAAGCGCTTTGACTCAGCCGATCTTCGGTCAGGCTGGCAAATTCTGCCACCCGTTGCTTGAAGCGGCGGTTCACCTTGGAACGTGCCAGTTTGAGCGATTGCAGCAAAAGCCGCCCCGACAGGGTTTTAGCCTGAACTTTGACCTTCACCGAAATACGGGTGCGCCGGGGCGACAGCGCCAGGAGTTCAATCTGGCTCTGTCCGGACAGGCTGGCCGCCTCGGCACTCAGCCCAATCAGAGAGCTGGGTTCATAGCTGGCCAGTTCCAGTCGCAACTGGCGTGCTTTGCCGCGAAATTCGCCACGCACATCCCAGGCCATGCCCACCTGCGGGGTTGGGTCGTCGCCCAACCGCTGAACCTCGATACCGCGCCGCAGTGCCGAGCGTTCAAAACTGGCAAAATCGGAAATTGCCTCGAACACCTCGGAGAGAGGCGCATCGACGTCCTCTTTACTCGCTAATTCCATGATATGCCGCCTGGCCTTTGGCCAGCCCTCAGAGATTATTATTAGATCTTGTTCCTAGAATAATCTTCTTAATCCAAGGTGTCCGCAAGCCAGTTTTCCAGCAGAAAATGGGCAATGGCGCCTTTTCTTGCCGGTTTTATCATCGGGTGCTCGCCTGCAAAGACAGTCATCATGTCCTGACGACTTACCCAGATTGCATCCTCGATCTCTTTTGGGTCGATGGTGATGGCGCGGCTGGTGGCGCGGCCGCGACAGCCGAACATCAATGACATTGGGAATGGCCAGGGTTGGCTCGACAAATAGCCGACCTCGGCGACAGCTACGCCCGTCTCTTCAAAGACTTCGCGCCGCACCGCCGCTTCGAGTGTTTCGCCGGGTTCGACAAATCCGGCCAGCAGTGAATACATTCCCTCAGGCCAGCCCGGCGAACGCCCCATCAACACGTCGTCCCCATGGGTAATCAGCATGATCACGACAGGGTCAGTGCGGGGGAAATGCAGGGCCTTGCACTCGGGGCATTTGCGCTGCCAGCCGGCCTGGCTGACGACAGTTTTGCTGCCACAACGGGCGCAGAACTGATGCGATTGATGCCAAGACAGCAGCGCCTTGGCAGAGGCGGCCAGCTCTGCCTCCAACGGGGTGAGCCGGGCCATGATGCGACGCAGTTCGGCAAAAGCAGTCCCGGCGGGCAGATCCGGGTGCTGCTGTTCGCTGAGATCGGCAAAGCTGGCCAGCGCCATTTCATCCAGCGCATCGGGCCGCCAATTGCCCAGATCACAGGCGAAGAGCTCGGTGCCGTTGGGATCGGCGCCCAGATAAAGTGCCGTGTCGCGATGTTCCTGCGCCACCTGATGATTCGAAGCGACCCAAGCCAGGGCATCGGGGCCACGCTCTGGGTTCGACCGCTGGCTCAGCACCTTGCCGCGCCATGTCATCAGAACCTGCGTGCTGGGTGCTTGCCAGGCAGCCTCCAGAGCTGCCGGATCTTCCCGCAGCAGGGCCTTGCGATCCAGACCGCCGCCGCCGCCAAAAGTGACCTGTTCTGCCCGTTTCATCTGCCGCCTCCTGCTGACCTATCTCTCGCATTTCAAAGCAAGGAATGTGCCCTGTCCTAGCCTATTTTGTAGTTTGATGCCTCTTTGAAAGGGAAAACACCAGCAGAACTCTGTTCCGACCTCGCGATCCTCTTTTTTTTGGCTTTGTCGCGGGGATCGCGGCGCGGTGTGCCGTGATCCAGGGCCAAGTGTTACTCAGCGGTACCGGAAATAGTTAATTTTGTATGTATGATGTAGTTGGTGGCTTTGCAAAACTGTGAAACGCTGTTTGATAGGAGGGGCAGCTCTCAGAACGGGAGTGGTTGAAGTATGAGATTGGGACCGGCAGTGACAGCTGAGATGTCAGCATAATGACAGATTTGGCACCTTCTTTTGATGAAGGCGCTGGCTTGTTGCGCATCCTTGCGACAACGGATCTACATTGCAACCTGCTCAGTCGCGACTACTACGCCGACCGTGAAGATCCCGGCGTGGGCCTGTCACGGCTCGCCAGCCTGATCAATGTGGCGCGACAAGAGGCGCAGGAGCAGGGTGGAGCCACTCTGTTGTTCGACAATGGCGATGCCCTGCAGGGCTCCCCTATTGGCGAAGCGGCGCTGAATTTTGATGGCGCGCAGCCCACCTCGGACCGGCGTGGCGCGGTGCATCCGCTGATGGCTGCCTTCTCAACCCTGAACTACGATGCTCTTGGACTTGGCAATCATGATTTCAATTTTGGTCTGCCAGTGCTGGAAGAGGTGTTGCAAGACGCGCCCTGTGCGGTGGTCTGTTCCAACATGTCCTCCCTGCAGCCAGATAAGCCGCTGCCCTTCGTAAAGACGGCCATTTTGGAACGACGCCTGGCTGCCTTGCCAGAGGCGCCGACCCTGCGGATCGGGATACTCTCCCTTTTGCCACCCCAGACCATGACCTGGGATGCACCGCTATTGGAGGGCAAGGTGCGGGTGGAGGATATGGTGCAGGTGGCCGCCGCCAGCGCCGCTGATCTGCGCGCCGCAGGTTGCGATCTGGTGGTGGCTTTGGCCCATACCGGAATTGGCGGTGAGCTGCCGGTGCCGATGATGGAGAACGCCCTGCGGCCGATCATGGCGACATCCTGCATTGATGCGGTGGTTGGTGGCCACACCCATTTGGTGCTGCCAGACCCCGCGCATGCCTTTGCCAAGCCTCTGGTGATGCCGGGCGCGCATGGCTCTCATCTCGGGCAGATTGATATCTATCTGCGCCATGGGCCAGAAGGTTGGCGCATCGATACCTGGCAGGCCAGCGTCAAACCCATCGCCCGCCGCGATGCCTGGGGCAAGCTGACCGCTTTGGTGCCCGAGGATCCGGAATTGGTGCAGGTGCTGGCGGATGCCCATGCCCAGACCCAGGCCCGGATGAAACAGCCCGTGGGCCACAGCTCTGAGGCGCTGCATTCCTACTTTACCTTTTTTGGCAAAGATCACGGCCTGGCCTTGGCAGCCTCTGCCCAGATGGCGGCGGTGCGGCCTTTGCTGGCGGGTACAGCCGCTGGGGGTTTGCCACTGCTCTCGGCGGTGTCACCGGGCAAATTCGGGGGGAGATCGGGCCCGGAAAACTATACGGATATTGCCGCTGGCGATCTGTGTATGCGCAATGTTGCGGATCTTCAGGTCTTTCCCAATGCGATCTGGGTGGTTTCAGTCAACGGGGCACAGCTGCGCGACTGGCTGGAGATGTCGGCAGGTCTGTTCAATCAGATCACGCCCGAGACTCGCCACGGAGAGCTGGTTAATCTGGACCGGGCGGGGCACAATTTTGATGTGATTTTTGGGTTGGAATATGAAATCGACCTGACCCATCCTGCGCGCTATTCTTCTTCGGGCCTGTTGATCAATGCAGGCGCCCACCGCATTCGCAACTTGCGTTGGAACGGCGGGCTTGTCGCCGAAGACCAGCAATTCACCGTGGCGACAAGCAGTTACAGGGTCAGCGGCGGCGGAAATTTCAAGATGGTGCAATCGGCAGAGCAGCTGCATATGCCCGCGATCAAGGTCCGCGACGCCATTTGTGACTACGTGTCGGGGCGGCTGCCACCCGATCCGCTGGCGGATGCGCCCTATCCCTGGCGGCTGGCAAAACTGGCTGGAACCAAGGCCTCCGTTTTTACTGGACCGGTGGCCCGCAATTACCTGGATGAGCTGTCCGAGGCCCAGGTTGAAGACCAGGGCGTGACACCAAACGGATTTTTGAAGCTGCGCCTGAGCCTGTGAAGCTTCTCTCCTCTAGGGTTGGCTTGTTAAGGGGCGGTGAGAATGCGCGCCAAGCCTGACAAGCAGGAAGGGTCAGTTCTGGCTGAAACCGTTGGTTTCGAGGCTCTGGATGAGCCATTCGACTCTCGGTGCAACGCTCTTGTCATTCTGCGATTCTCTGCCTATATCAGACCCCGAGAGGTTGGCGCGGGCAGGCGCCTCGCCAACCTGGTCAGATCCGGAAGGAAGCAGCCACAACGAGCCCCGCTTGGGTCGATGTCCAACCTCTCACCTTTTCTCTCCCTAAGGGGCTTTGTTGCACAAATCGGGGTCTGAGCGTTCTTCCCCTTTCCCCGGACGGATTTATCCTAGGGGCCCTGTGACGGGTATGCCAAGAACTGTGTAACGGTTTAGCACGGCGATGCGGATTTGGATCTCCGCGACCTGCCG
>NZ_JBDWPJ010000179.1:0-17908 GCF_039971195.1 Pseudophaeobacter sp. | reverse complement strand
CTGCCTCATCTACCGGCAGCTCCAGCGTGGTGAAAACAGAGCCTAGAAAGGCCCAATTACCCCAATCTCGGCTCACCAGATTGGTGTGTTTGCCCTGCCAGCCCAGCCCCGCCGCCTGGCCCAGCGGTTTTTCCGGCACCGGAGCGGTATCCACAAAGACCTTCACCTCTGCCGCTGCATCCTTTTTTTTGGCCTCTTCGATCAACCAGCGCGCCAGCCGCTTCAGGCGCTTTTTGACCAGATCATGATAATCCTTGTTGCGGGCATAGACCGAGACCGCCCCGCGATCTGCACAGCCGACAATGGCCATCGGGTCTTCTTCTGGCGTGTAGCTCTCTGCCAACATGATGACGGATCGCGCCTCAGGCCACAAAACACTGGGATCACCGCGCCAATGGCTGCGCTCCGCCATCCAGCCCATCTGCCCGTGATAGCCGCACTCCAGAAACTGCTGCAGCCGCTCCGGCACCTGCGGCACATCCCCGGGCCTGCAGATCCTGCAGGAGACAAAGCCCTCTGCCAGCGCCTGCTGCACCAGCCGTGCCTTGAGTTCCGAAGCATCTTTCATTTGGCCAAAAATATCCTCGGGGGTGAATTGCCTTTGTTCAAAGGCAAAAGGGGGCAGACAGTCCCCTCACTGTGACAGTGGCACAGGTAGAAGACCAGCAAAACGCCAGTCTCTCAGAAATCGAGATCCGCATAATGGGCCGGCGGGCGAAACCCGGAAATTTGATCCGCCAGGATCGACCGAAAGGCCGGCCGCGACTTGATCTTGGCGTACCAGTCCTTGACCACCGCTGACCGGTTCCAATCCACATCCGAGATGTAATCCAACGACGACAGATGCGCAGCAGCAGCAAAATCCGCAAGACTCATCTGATCCCCGGCCAACCAGCGCCGGTGATCCAACAGCCAGGTCATGTAGTCCAGATGATATTTAATCGCCTTGGCCCCGGCCTTGACGTTGCGGCTATCGGGATAGCCCTCGCCAGTGACCTTCTTGTTGACCCGCTCATAGAGCAGTTTTGAGGTCACCTCGGAATGAAACTTGTCATCAAACCAGCTGACAATGCGGCGCACCTCATAGCGGCCATCCGCATCGCTCGGCATCAGCGAAGGTGTTGGCCGGGTCTCTTCCAGATATTCACAAATCGCCGCGCTTTCCGACATCATCTTGCCGTCCAGGCGAATGACCGGCACCTTGCCTGCTGGGTTACGGCGCAGAAAATCCGGGTCCGCCTCCCAATAGCGCTCTTCCACCAGTTCCACTTCAATCTTCTTTTCCGCCAGGGACAGACGGATCTTCCGACAAAACGGAGAAAGCGGGACATGATAAAGGCGGGCCATGGGGTCTTTTGAAACTCCGGATCGAGCTGCAGGATTAAAATCCAGCAATGCCCTGTGCGCGGCAAAACTTCAATCCTCGAAACAGCCCGAGCGCCCATCTGCGCGGATGGTGGCCGCTCCGTCCTGTATTTTTGCCGCCCGGCGGGAAACCCTGTTCGACGGCCGCGCTGCCGAGCGTGCCTTTGGATTGGGCAGCACCGCCGCAATCAGGGCTGCCTGGCGGGGGCTCAGCTCATCCGGGCCAACACCAAAATAGTGCCGCGCCGCCGCTTCGGCGCCAAAAATTCCCTCATCCATCTCCGCCACATTGAGGTAGACCTCCAGAATGCGCTTCTTGCTCCAGAGCGCTTCTACCAATGGCGTGATCAGAGTCTCAAGCGCCTTGCGCGTCCAGCTGCGCCCCTGCCAGAGGAAAACATTCTTCACCACCTGCTGCGACAGGGTAGAACCGCCACGCCCACGCCCCTCGGCCAGGGCAGCGCGAATGGCCTGCACATCAATGCCCCAATGCTGGCAGAACCGCGCATCCTCTGCTGCCACAACCGACCGGGCCAAAACCGGAGCAATATGTTCGATCGGCACCCACTCCTGATCCACATCACCAAGGCGACGTTTTTCGCTCCAGATCGTATGGGTGGTCGGCGGATTCACCACGGAAAACAACAGCACCAATGCCATGATCACCCCGGCAGAGACCAGCAGCAGACGCAGTATCCAACGCCGCAGCCAGCGCCAGGGCTGCGCCAGGGCCTCTTGAACCCGGGACCTGGTTGATTTCTTCTTTTTGGTTTTCTTCACTGCCTTTGCCATAGCTCTCTATAGGACAGCACATGAGCGGGAACCAACCAAGAAAACCAGCCTGACAAAGAAACACTGGGTCAGCATCAGAGCACCGGGATGCGAATTGATCTGAGAGATCTATGCGCCTATCAAGATTACAAAAACCAACTGAAGCTAGGAGTCTATTTTGGGCACATCTCCCTTTTCATCTCTTTTTAACCGGAAATTAGTCCGGAAAGCTCGGTATGAGGAGCTAATTGCCCATGAACACGGCTACTACAACCTCGAGTTCTTGAAAGAAGTCCCGCAGGCGCACCGCAATACCTGTTTTGATTTGTTGCCTTCTTCTGAGGCCCAACTGCGTCAGGATCTCTTCGCTCTGATACAGAATGATTTCAAACGGGATGGATTCTTTGTCGAGTTTGGAGCCACCGATGGCATTGGGCTGAACAACAGCTACCTGCTGGAAAAACAGTTTGGCTGGACAGGGATTCTGGCGGAGCCTGCCAAGGGGTGGCACAGTGATCTGGCCAAAAACCGCAACTGCATTATTGATAAACGCTGTGTTTGGTCGGCCAGTGGAGAGACCCTGAGGTTCACCGAAGCACCGCGCGGAGAGAATTCCGCCATCTCCTCTTTTACCAAGACCCGGCGTAAACTGCGGGGCCAGAATTATGACGTCGAAACCATCTCGCTAAATGACCTGTTAGAAAGTCATAAGGCCCCGTCTCACATCGACTATATGTCTGTCGATACCGAAGGCAGCGAGCTGGATATTCTGAGCGCTGTAGATTTCTCGCGCTGGAGTTTTGGCTGCCTCACAATTGAGCATAATTTTGCCCCACCGCGTGACGGAATACATAGGTTGCTCACTGCCAATGGCTACACTCGCATCTGGGAAAACATCTCTCGGTTTGATGATTGGTATGTAAAGGCAAACTAGGTCGACCAGACAGGTGCAAAGACAAAAAAGCCCCGCAAGCGACCAGCTTGCGGGACAATTTAGTAACAAAAAGGCGCGGCCTTCTTACTCCGCCGGAACCGCCGATGGTTCCAGGCTCAAGGGATGCGCCAGTTTATCCAGCATCTCGGTGGGGCAGACCTGCAGGAAGTTGCCCTTTTCCAGATCCCAGTTCTGCAGGATCTCAGCGGCCTTGCGGCTGCCGGTCTCTTCCAGATGCTGCTCAATCAGCCCCTTCATCTGGGCTTCCCAATGCGCCACGGTGACGGCGCAGGTAACGAGACCTTCCATGTTCATCATGGTCTCAGCCTTGCCTTCGGGATCATAGAGATAGGCCATGCCGCCAGTCATGCCAGCGCCAAAATTGGCCCCGATGCTGCCCAAGATCACCGCAACACCGCCGGTCATATATTCACAACCACAGGCACCACAGCCCTCAATCACCACTTTCGCACCGGAGTTGCGCACGCCAAACCGTTCACCAGCACGACCCGCCGCAAACAGATAACCATCGGTGGCCCCGTACAAAACAGTGTTGCCGACAATGGTGTTTTCACTCGCGGTCAGCGGTGACGCCATGGGTGGGCGCACCACGATGGTGCCGCCCGACAGGCCTTTACCGACATAGTCATTGGCATCGCCCGAGACCTCCAGCTTCAACCCCGGCGCCGCAAAGGCCCCCAGCGATTGCCCGGCAGAGCCCTGCAGTTTTACCGTCAGGTGATCCGGCTGGAAGGCATTGCGCATGCCAAAATTGCGCACGATATGGCTCGAGGTGCGGGTGCCCACCGACCGATGAGTGTTCTGCACCGCATAGGAGAGCTGCATCTTTTCGCCGTCCTGCAGGAACCGCGCCGCATCGCGAACGATTTCGCTGTCCAGCGTATCCGGCACCGCGTTGCGGTCCTTGTCGCGGTTGTAGACGATATCCGCAGCGCCATCGACGGTGATCAGCAGCGGATTCAGATCCAGATCATCCAGATGCGCCGAACCCCGGCTGACCTGCGCCAAGAGATCAGCGCGGCCAATCACCTCGTCCAGGCTGCGTGCACCAATGGCGGCGAGGATCTCGCGCACTTCCTGGGCGTAGAAGGTGATCAGGTTGACCACCTTATCGGCATTGCCGGTGAAATTGTCCCGCAGCGCCTGATCCTGGGAACAGACCCCCACGGGGCAGGTGTTGGACTGGCACTGGCGCACCATGATGCAACCCATGGCAATGAGCGCCGCTGTGCCGATGCCATATTCTTCGGCGCCGAGCATGGCTGCCATGACAATATCACGTCCGGTGCGTAGGCCGCCATCGGTACGCAGGGTGACGCGTTCGCGCAGGTTGTTCATCGCCAGCACCTGATGTGCCTCGGTGAGGCCCATTTCCCAGGGCAGACCCGCATATTTGATCGAGGTCGCAGGCGAGGCCCCGGTGCCGCCATTATGGCCAGAGACCAGAATGACATCAGCCTTGGCCTTAGCCACGCCGGCAGCAATGGTACCAACCCCGGAGGAGGCCACCAGTTTCACCGTCACTTTGCAGCGCGGGTTGATCTGCTTCAGATCGTAGATCAGCTGGGCCAGATCTTCGATCGAATAGATATCGTGGTGTGGCGGCGGTGAAATCAGGGTCACGCCTTTGGTGGAATGACGCAGACGGGCAATCAGATCTGTGACCTTCATGCCGGGCAGCTGACCGCCCTCGCCGGGCTTGGCGCCCTGGGCCACCTTGATTTCCAGCTCTTCGCACTGGTTCAGATATTCAGCCGTCACCCCAAAGCGACCCGAGGCCACCTGCTTGATCTTGGCGCTTGGATTGTCACCATTGGGCTCTGGCACAAAATGCGCCGGATCTTCGCCGCCTTCACCAGAGTCGGATTTGGCCCCAATCCGGTTCATTGCCACGTTCAGGGTCTTGTGGGCCTCGGGCGAGAGGGCACCAAGGGACATGCCCGGCGTGACAAAGCGCTTGCGGATCGAGGTGATGCTTTCCACCTCTTCGATCGGAACCGCCTTGCCCATGGGTTTGATGTCCAGAAGGTCACGCAGATGGATCGGCGGGTTGCTCTGCATCTTGGCAGAGTATTGCTTCCACATCTCGAATGAGGCGCGGTTGCAGGCCATCTGCAGCATATGCATCGAGCTGGCTTCCCAGGCATGGGTCTCGCTGGATTTGCGCGCCTTGTAGAAACCACCGATGGGCAGGATGTTTTCCGCACCTTTCCAACCCTTGGCGTGGATTTCTTCGGCCTTGACCTGAATACCGCTGACCCCAATGCCGGAAATCCGGCTGGTCATGCCGGGGAAGAACTCGGCGCACATGGCACGTGACAGGCCAACGGCCTCAAAGTTCAGACCGCCACGGTAGGACGAAATCACCGAAATACCCATCTTGGCCATGATCTTCAAAAGACCCTGGTCAATGGCCTCGCGGTAGCGGGCGACATTTTCTGTCAGAGTGCCCTCCAGCAAGCCGCGTTCGATGCGATCGGCCAGCGAATCCTCGGCCAGATAGGCGTTGACCACAGTGGCGCCACAACCGATGAGCACGGCAAAGTAATGCGGATCGACACATTCCGCCGCCCGCACATTGATCGAACAGAAGGTGCGCAGCCCCTTGCGGGTCAGATGCGAATGTACGGCGGAGGTTGCCAGGATCATCGGCATCGCCACACGGGTGGCATCAGAATACTGATCGCTCAGCACCAGATGGCCAGCGCCCGAACGCACAGCGTCTTCGGCCTCGGCGCGGATACGTTCCAGCGCCTGGCTCAGCGAACCCTCGGCCGGATCAAAGGAACAGTCGATCTCCGCCAGCGGCGCGTTGAACTGGCCGACCAGCTTGTCCCATTGGGCATTGCCGACAAAGGGGCTTTCCAGCACCACAATCTCGGTCTGGCTGCTGTCTTCGTCCAGCACGTTCTTGAGGTTACCAAAACGCGTCTTCAGCGACATCACCCGGAATTCCCGCAGGCTATCGATCGGCGGGTTGGTCACCTGGCTGAAGTTCTGGCGGAAGAAATGCGACAGCGGGCGGTACTGTTTCGACAGCACAGCCGAAGGCGTGTCATCGCCCATCGAGGCCAGAGTCTCCTTGCCGTCTTCGGCCATGGGCGACAGAATCTGCTCCAGCTCTTCGATGGTATAGCCGGCGGCCACCTGACGGCGACGCAGCTCATCGCCAGTAAAGATGGGCGCTTCGGTCACGGTGGCGAGGGTGGCATCCACATCATTGATCTTGCTCACCCAATCGCCAAAGGGCAGCGCTGCGGAAAGCTTGTTCTTGATCTCGGTATCGTGGAACAGCTTGCCCTTCTTCATGTCCACAGCCAGCATCTGGCCAGGACCAAGCGCGCCTTTTTCCACCACGGTTGCCTCGTCGATCGGCACCATGCCCGCCTCGGAACCGGCAATCACCAGACCATCGCCCGTAACCACATAGCGCATCGGGCGCAGCCCGTTGCGGTCGAGACCAGCACAGACCCAGCGACCATCGGTCATCGCCAGGGCAGCGGGGCCATCCCAGGGCTCCATCACCGAGTTGCAGTAGGAATACATGTCACGCCAGGCCTGCGGCAGTTCCACTGCCTGTTTCGACCAGCTTTCGGGCACCAGCATGGTTTTTGCCATCGGCGCGGAACGACCGGCGCGCACCAGGACCTCGAACACGCCATCCAGCGCGGCGGAGTCAGACGCACCGCCCGCGATGATCGGTTTGATGTCTTCGGCATGGTCGCCAAAGGTGGCAGAGGCCATGCGGATTTCATGGCTCTTCATCCAGTTGACATTGCCTTTCAGCGTGTTGATCTCACCATTATGGGCCAACATGCGGAAGGGCTGCGCCAGCCACCACTGCGGGAAGGTGTTGGTGGAGTAGCGCTGGTGATAGATCGCAAAGGCGCTCTCGAACCTCTCATCCATCAGGTCGGGGTAGAAGACCGCAACCTGTTCGGCCAGCATCATGCCTTTGTAGATGATCGAGCGACAGCTGAGCGACGCCAGATAAAGCTCACCAATGCCAGCGGCAACAGCAGCTTTTTCAATGCGGCGACGGATCACATAGAGCTCGCGCTCAAAGGTTTCCTCATCAACGCCCTTGGAGTTCGAAATCAGGATCTGCTCGATCTCGGGGCGGGTGGCATTGGCCTTGTCGCCGAGGCAGGTCACATCCACCGGCACATGGCGCCAGCCGTAGATGTAATAGCCCATGCGCAGCACTTCGGTCTCAACGATGGTCCGGCAGGTTTCCTGGGCGCCAAAATCAGTGCGCGGCAGGAACACCTGACCCACGGCCATCAGCTGATCTTCGCGCGGCTCGTGGCCGGTGCGTTTGATCTGATCATAGAAGAAGGGGACCGGGATCTGCACATGGATACCCGCGCCATCTCCGGTCTTGCCATCGGCATCAACAGCGCCGCGGTGCCAGATCGCTTTCAGCGCATCAATGCCGGCCTCAACCACACTGCGGCTGGCCTTGCCATCAACGGCGACCACCAGGCCAACACCACAGGAAGAATGCTCTTCTTCCTCGGTATAGAGACCATTTTCAGCCATCCATTTGCGCTTGGCTTCTTCGGCGCGCACCCAGTCCGCATCAAATTTGACTGCTTCACGATTGGTCATTGGTTGTCTCCTTCTGCCGCAGGGCGATAGGCTGCCATTACATCCGCTTCAGTCATTTTTCGATGCGTTCCAGTAAAGGCAAAGCCCTCGGGCTTTTTGTCGATATAGAGTTCCAGGTCGAGAGAGGTCTCGCCTGCATTTTCAAATAGGCCAGCCGCCATATTGGTTTGCCCGTGCATATCCCCTGGGGCTGTGACCCGGTACCAAAGGGCAGATCCACAATCCGCGCAAAAGGCCCGCTCTGCCCAATCAGAGGAGGTATAGGTTTTCACCGGGCCCAGGGCCGCATAGCCCGAGGCCGCCGGAATCGTCAGGAACATCGAGCCAGTCCAGCGACGGCAGGCGTCGCAATGGCATGCGCGCATCTGCTGCTCGCGCGGCGTCATCGAGACGGTGACGGCGCCACACATGCAATGTCCTTGCAATTCGCTCATGATCCCTGGCTCCCTTGCGGTGGCTGATTCAGGTTATTCTGCTGCGACCGAGGCTGCAGCGGAGTTGAAACGCTCAACAATGGCATCGGCGCAGTCACGGCCGTCCTTAATGGCCCAGACCACCAGCGAGGCTCCGCGCACGATGTCGCCAATGGCATAGACGCCATCCAGATCAGTCGCCCCAGTGCGGTACGCAGCCTTGACTGTGCCCCAGCGGGTCACGGGCAGATCGGCCTGACCCCAAAGCGTTGGCAGGTCTTCGGGCTCAAAGCCCAGCGCCTTGATCACCAGATCGGCTTCTTCCACGTAATCGGCTCCCTCGATCACCTCGGGGGCCTGACGACCAGTTGCATCGGGCTGGCCCAGACGCATCTTTTGCACCATCACGCCGGAAACCTTACCACCCGCGTCGGCAAAGCCCTTGGGTGCGGTCAGCCATTCGAACTGTACGCCCTCTTCTTCGGCGTTCTGGGTTTCGCGCTGCGAGCCGGGCATATTGGCACGGTCGCGACGATAGAGACATTTCACCGATGTGGCGCCCTGACGGATCGAGGTCCGCAGGCAGTCCATCGCGGTGTCGCCACCGCCAATGACCACAACCTTTTTACCCTCTGCATTCAGGGTACCGTTTTCGAACTCCTCAACCGTGTCGCCAAAGTTCGACGCCCGGTTGGCGGCAGTGAGGAAATCGATCGCCTTGACGATGCCCGTGGCGCCAGAGCCGGGCATCTCCAGATCGCGAGATTTGTACACGCCGGTGGCGATGATCACCGCATCATGTTTGCCGCGGATTTCCTCAAAGGTAATATCAGTGCCGATACTACAGTTCATCACAAAGTTGACGCCGCCATCTGCCAGCAACTGGTTGCGCCGCATCACCACGTCTTTTTCCAGTTTGAAACCGGGAATGCCATAGGTGAGCAAGCCGCCGGCGCGGTCATAGCGATCATAGACAGTGACCTGGATGCCTGCCTTGCGCAGCATATCCGCCGCCGCCAGACCACCAGGGCCGGCCCCAATGATGCCAACGCTTTCACTACGTTCCTGCAGGGGGGCAGTGGGTTTGACCCAGCCTTTGTCCCAGGCGGTATCAGTGATGTATTTCTCCACCGCGCCGATGGTCACGGTACCATGGCCGGATTGTTCAATCACACAGTTGCCTTCGCACAGCCGGTCCTGCGGACAGATACGGCCGCAGATCTCGGGGAAGGTATTGGTGGCCTGAGAGGTCTGGTACGCCTCTTCCAACCGGCCAGTGGCAGTGAGGCGCAGCCAGTCAGGAATATTGTTGTGCAGCGGGCAATGCGATTGACAGTAAGGCACGCCACATTGACTGCAGCGGCTGGACTGCTCCTCCGCCTTGGCGGCGGCAAATTCCGCATATATCTCATCAAAATCTTCGCGACGGGTATCAGCGGCGCGCTTTTGCGGCATATCGCGATCGATCTTCACGAATTTGAGCATCGGTTGCTTGGCCATGGGCGAACTCCCTATTGTGGCTGGCTGCGACAGGTCCGTTTTGGAGTGCTGCATTAAATTGGTCACAAGTGCTGACCTTTTTTGGACAGCTTCTCCCTCTGATACTGTTTCTGGCGGGAATGTACAGGAATTTTAGGTCCGAACCGGACCCAAAACCCCTCTTCCCTATCCGCGCGCAGGATTTATACAGGAGCATGAGTGCCTTGTCGCTCTGCACCCCCGCAGGGCAACCCCTTTCAGGACCATCCGCCATGCCCCTGTTGCAGCTTATTCTTGTCGCTTTGATCCAAGGGATCACCGAGTTCCTGCCAGTCTCATCTTCGGGCCATCTGATTCTTCTCCCCAGCCTGACAGGATATACGGATCAGGGTCAGGTGATTGATGTCGCCGTGCATATTGGCACCCTGGCGGCGGTGGTGATCTATTTCTGGCGCGATGTGCGTATGGGGCTGGCGGGGCTGACCTGCCTCGCCTGTGGCCGCAACGACACCGAAGGCTCACGCCTGGCGCTGGGACTGATAATTGCCACCATTCCAACCGTCCTGTTTGGCGCTTTCCTGCATTTCACCGGTTTCAGCGATGCGCTGCGGTCCCCAGCAGTCATCGGCTGGACCATGCTGGTCTTTGGCGTGGTGCTTTATGTGGCTGATCAAAGGGGCGCCGAAGTAAAAACCGCCGCGGACTGGGGGCTGCGCGATGCGCTGATCATGGGGCTGTGGCAAATGATTGCCCTGATCCCCGGCACCTCGCGGTCCGGCATCACCATCACCGGTGCCCGGCAGCTGGGCTACAAGCGGGAAGACGGCGCCCGCATTGCCATGCTGATGTCGATCCCCACCATCATCGCTTCTGGCGTCTTGCTGGGCACCGAAGTCGCCCTGGAGGCCAATCTGGAACTCATGCGCGATGCGGGCATTGCTGCGGTTCTGGCGATGTTCTCGGCGCTGGCGGCGCTCACCCTGATGATGCGCTTGCTGCACTCGGTCAGCTTTACCCCCTATGTGATCTACCGGGTGATCCTCGGGCTGGTGCTGCTGGGCTATGCCTACACAGGCTGAACCTGCCCAATCCTCCAAAAGAAAAGGGCGCCGGATCTCTCCGCGCCCTTTCTTGTATTGGTGATCAAACCCCCTGAAATCAGGCGTCGCCCTTGAGGTTGCGCGCCGAGGCGGTCATCTCGTCATACTGGCCCGAGGGGCGGAATTTCCACAGGTAGCTTGGCAGGATCGGCCCCATCATCTCGGGCGTGATGCCCAGATCGGCAAAGCCTTTGGCGCCCTCGGCAACCACATTGTCGGTGGCCAGGCTTTTGAGCTGATCACGGCTCAGCACCTTGTTTTCGATCAGTTGCAGGCTGCAGGCCTGTAGCATGTCAAAGCCAAAGGCCAGCGGCCATACTGCAAAGCCCGGCAGCGACAATACCACCCGGCGGCGCAGGACCACATCGCACATTTCCCGCATCAGCGCGGCAAAGCTCTTCACCTCGGGGCCGCCCAGCTCATAGGTGCCGGGGCTGGCCTCGCCCAGAATACCCTTTACGGCGGCGCGGGCCACATCATCGACATAGACCGGCTGGAACAGGGTCTTGCCCTTGGCGATAGGCAGCAGCGGCGACAGGCTGGCCATGCCGGCAAAGCGGTTAAAGAATTCGTCTTCGGTGCCAAAGATCACCGAGGGGCGCAGAATCACCGCCTCTGGGAAATAGCCCCGCACGGCCTCTTCACCCAGCGCCTTGGTGCGGGCATATTCGCTTTCGCCTTCCGCATCAGCGCCCAGCGCCGAGATATGCACCAACCGGCCAATGTCTTGCTTGTGGGCGATCCGCGCCACCCGGGCAGCACCGTCAACCTGAACAGCCGCAAAGCTGTTTTTGCCATGGGCATTGAGCACCCCAACGCAGTTCACCACCGCATCGGCACCCTGCATTGCAGCAGCCACAGAGGCATCATCGCGAATGTTGCACAGAACCGGCTCGACCTGTCCCGGCACCCCATAGGGTTTGACATGCATGGCTTCATTGGGCCTGCGCACGGCAACCCGAACCCGCCAGCCCTCTTTTGCCATGCGGCGCGCGATGTAGCGGCCGACAAAACCAGACCCGCCATAAATCGTGACCAGTTTGGACATCTCTTGGCTCCTGCAAATAGCTATGCCCCCGATCTACCGCTCCTGCGCCTTTCAAACAAGGCGCAAAACGGGGGCCGAGGGGCACAATGGGCGCAGAATCTGCATTTGACGTTAACGAAACAAGCCAAAGGATCGGTTTGCTTTACCACCCATTCAGGTTTACCGATGTAATTGAGAATGCAACCGTACAAAGCTTTCAAAACATACACTTGAAGTGAGTATTTCCAACCGGAGCGGATCATCAATAATGGATGCCAGTCACTGCAGAGCCCTGGTGCTGCAAAGCCTTGAAAGCGATCGCATGGATCTGGAGGCCTTCATTCCGGCCTTTTACCGGACTTTCTTTGAGCTCTGCCCCGAGGCGCGGGCGATCTTCCCCGATGACACCGCCCGGCTAGAGGCAAAAATGCTGGCCTCGCTCACCCATATGGCCGAGGCCCTGGAGCACAACGAACGGCTGGATGCCATCCTGAGCAAACTGGGCCAGCAGCACCGCAGCATGGAAATTTCAGATTTTCATTTTGAAGACTTCATCAAAAGCTTCACAGCCGCGCTGGCCGATACGCTGGGCCCCGAGTGGAACGAAGAGTGCCATAGGGCCTGGACCCGGTTTTTGGAGTTTATCGGCAAACGGATGAATTTTTTCGCCACCGCATAGATCAATCGCAACTTCTGTTCGACCCACGGGCCCGCGACAGGCAAACCAACGGGCGAAACCTCGGGAAGTCCCAAAATCGCTGCGGTGACCGGGCAGCAAAAGAGTTTTTGCAAAAATGTCAAAAATCCGTTTGACGCCCCGAGCGCCGCAGCCTATACGCCCCCTCACGACACCTGCCCAGGTGGCGGAATTGGTAGACGCGCTAGCTTCAGGTGCTAGTATTGGCAACGATGTGGAGGTTCGAGTCCTCTCCTGGGCACCACCACCCTGTATCAGGGTGCTTCAGAAAATCTCAGATCAATGCAAAATGAACCGTACCAGACAGTTAGTTGTCTCATAGGGTTCCATTGTGGGTCACTCAATCCCATACTCAGAGGTGGGCTGAGGGGTGGACCGGATTGACGACACTACACAAACTATCAGCACGAACGATCAAGACCCTCTCAAAGGGCAAATATAGCGATGGTGCAGGCTTGTGGCTTTCGAAAAGCGATCTCGACGGTGGTAAGTGGTTCTTGCGGTACATTATTCACGGTCAACGACGGGAGATGGGGCTAGGTAGCATCAGGGATGTCTCCCTGAAGGAAGCTCGCCAGCAAGCAAGTCACTGGCGGGAAGCCGTTCGGCTCGGGAAGGATCCCATTCGGGAATCCCATTGCAGTTGGGGGCATGTCCTCGTTGTTTACAAATCTCCAGCCATCCTTCATCAGACCGGGTGAATAATTCCTAGACTGCAAGCTGGCCAAGTATGACATCTGAAGCAATCACCCGCCCTCAAGAAATTGAATATCACCTTGGAGGAGTCGGTGCCGCACCTGCCGTCGCACAGGATTGCGTCTTTCAAGTGCACTACGGAAGCGCAAATTTTGTGGATGTCAGCACGTTACCCGCCAGAATGGGTATTTCAATGCAATCCGATAGTTGTGCTGTGGATTTTGTTGAGAATTGGAACGGCGACAGCGGCGCAGAGACTTCAATCGGGTCCATTCTGGATGAGCAATTGCACTACATCGAGCTTGGGGATGAGATCTTGTTCTTTGGACAGCTGGGGCGGCTTGAGGATGTCGAGGCCTCCAGCTTTCAAGCCTACAATGCGATTCTAGATACCCTACAGCAGAAGGGGTTTCACACTCTGGTGCGGTCATGGAATTTTATCCCGCAAATTAATCACTGCCCGGAAGGCGCAATTGAGATCTATCAGGATTTTTGCAAAGGCCGCGCATTGGCCTTTGATGGGCGCGGCATTGATGAGTTTCAATTGCCGGCAGCCACGGGAATCGGGGCTTATACCACCGCGATTACTGGCTATTTGGTCGCGTCAAAGCGGGCGGATTATCTGCATGTGGAAAACCCCTTGCAAAGCCCGGCCTACAAGTACCCACCAAAATACGGGCCCAAATCTCCCAGTTTTGCCAGGGGCACACTACATCTGGAATCAGGTCATGGCAGGGCGCAGGGGACCCGCTTCTTCCTGTCAGGGACCGCCAGCATCAGGGGCGCAGAGACAATGTGGCCCGGCGATGTCCGCCGTCAGCTTACCACGCTGATGGAAAACATCCGCTATCTGATTAGCGATGAAAACCCACAGCTGGCGCAGCAGGGCACATCGATGAATTTGGAGGACTTTGATCACTTCAAAGTCTATTTCCGCCATGCCAAGGACTATGACATCATTCGCAAGCTTTTGCTTGAGGACTGGCAGATCGCAGCAGACAAGCTCCATTTTATGAATGTTGATATCTGTCGCTCAGACCTATTGGTTGAGCTTGAGGGCTGTATCAATAGCTCCGGACCTGCGGAAATCTGACTTAGGAACAGCCTCCGTCAATACTGATTTGCTGTCCGGAAATGAACCCGGCTTTGTCGCTGGCCAGATAGCCGACGAGGCTGGCAACTTCCCCGACCGTGCCGGCACGCCGCGCTGGCGTCATTTTTACCAATTCGTCGTAGTTGCTAAGGTTGGTCGTTTCGGCGGTGTCGATCAGTCCCGGTGCCACCACATTGGCGGTGATGCCACGCGAGCCGTATTCCTGGGTCAAGGATTTCACCAAGGGCAGGAAACCTCCCTTTGCGGCGGCGTAGTTGGTCTGGCCGCGATTGCCGCGCACGGCTGTCAGGGAAGACAGTGCAATAATACGCCCCCATCTGCTGCGCAGCATTGGCAAGATCAGCGGCCGGACAGCTGAATAAAAGCTCGTCAGATTGAGGTCGATGACATTCTTCCAATCGTCAAATTCCATCGCGGCAAAGGGTTTGTCGATCTGCCCACCCACACAATGTACCACCACCTGTATCGACCCTTTCTTGGTAAGCGCCTCCAGCTGGCTGGCGGCCTCGGGGCTCAGGATGTCCAGTTGCAGTGCCTCAGCGCTGCCGTCATTTGCGGTGATGTTGTCCACGCAGGCCTGTGCCTGATCCAGGTTTCTGTTTGCATGAACAAAGACATGCATCCCCATAGACGCCAATTCATTACTCACGGCCTGCCCAATCGGACTGGATCCGCCTACAACCAAGGCCCGCTTCATTCTGCTTCTCCCTGCATCTTGAGGGTTGCGCGCCCCTCGATACATTTTTGCCCCTGAGAGCCGACCTCAAAATCATAAAGGGCACCATTGCCGTCAAAATGCAATTGGCGGGCCGTGATGTGCAGAGTGTCTGAGCAATCAATCACTGTGGAAGTCATGAGGTTGACGTTTTGCAGACCAATCAGCAGGCCGGTATGGTTGCCCTTCAATTCCCCAGTTGAGGCATGGGCAGCTGCCGCCTGAGCCCCAAGCTCGACCAGATTGGCGGTGTATAGGACACCGTTCAGCCGCAGCGGGTAATCCGCCTTGTCGTGAGGCACACCGAGACAGTGAATCTCCGTCTCGCTGACCGAAATGATCCGCTCAATCAACCGCATCGCGCCTTTGTGGGGCATACGTTCCAATAGGGTGTCAAAGCTCACAGCACAGTCACCACAAGGTTCAAATTCATCCGACCATTGAGGCCAAGAGTAACATCTCCAGGGTCACTTTCGGCCAGTTTTTCAAACAATGGCAGGATGGAGAACACCGGGTTCAGGGTTGCAAGTGCCGCTTGGGCATAGCAGGTCTGGGGCGGCGTCTCAGCCTGTTTCACCAGCGAGAAAGTGATGCTGGCAAAGGACTGTGGGCTTTGGCGGTTTGACAGGACCAGCCCGGCACCGGCGGGGCAGGTCAGGCGATGTGATATATCAAGTGGCGCAGGAAGTGGCGCATCAAACAGCACCACACCAACGGGACGCTGTTCAAGCTGCACCTGCAACAGGGCCTTCAACAGGCTGGAGCCCGCAGTGTGGTCGGCACCGCAGATACTGGTGGCCGCTGTTGTGATGCTCTGCGCAATAGTCCACTGGCCTGAGGCCGCATTATGCACCGAGTTCTGAAACCGAGTGGGTCGGATGGCCATGGTCGGGCCGCGCAGCGCTTCGAGGATCAGCTGTAGGGTCTCGCCTTCTCCATAAGCGGAACCAAAGACCCAGGCGGCATCTTCTGCCAGCACCGGGGCAATCTCCTCTGCCGCCTGAATCGCCAAAAGCGTTTGCGGGCTATAGCGCCGATGGGCGCGCGCAGGGATACTTTTGGGGCTGGGTTTCCAGCCCTCGGGGAAGGCCGTAAAGTCGGCGATTGCAAGGGAACTCGCCAGGGGCTGGGTTCCGTCCTTTGAAGGGGCGATCAGCGACAGGGCATCTACATAGATCTGGGTTTGGGTCATCGGCTCAACACCAATGCGCAGTTGGAGCCACCAAAGCCAAACGAGTTGCTAACCACATGTTTCAAAGCTGCGTCACGGCACTGTGCTGCAACGTTTGGCAGGGCTTTGGGGTCCAGGTGTTCGAGGCCGGGGTTGCCGGGAATGATGCCTTCTTGCAACGCATAGAGGCACAACACGGCCTCGGCGGCGCCAGCTGCGCCCAGTGTATGGCCAATGGCGCCTTTCAGGGAAGAGGCGGGGACCTGCGCGCCGATTGCTGAGCTGACGGCCTGAGCTTCGGCAGCGTCATTCACTACCGTGGCCGTGCCATGTAGATTGACATAGTCGATCTCCGCCGCTGTGAGGCAGGCACGCTGCAGCGCCTGCCGGATTGCTGCGGCCGCACCGGCGCCGTCTTCGGGAGGGGTGGACATATTGGTTCCATCCGAGCTCTCGCCGAAACCGCTCATCCGGATGCAGTTTTTGCTGTCGCGTTCAACGATCAAAAAGGCTGCGGCCTCGCCGATGGACAGTCCATCACGGTTGCTGTCACAGGGTTTGCAGGGGCTGCGTGAGATCAACTCCAGTGATTCAAACCCATTGAGCGAAGTCAGGCAAAGGCTGTCGACACCGCCAACCAGAACCGCGTCACAAAGACCGGCCTCGATGAGTTGATAGGCGTCTACCAGCGCCTTTGCGGAGGAGGAGCAGGCGGTAGAAATCGAATAGCTTGGCCCCTGGAAATCCAGATAGTCCTGCAGAAAAGCCGCAACAGCCTGTTGGCTGTCATGATGGCGCATCGAATAGCTTTCGGGCATTGGAGCGTCATATTCTCGCGCCCGATAAACACGTTCCAACATCTCAACGCCCGCAGTGGAAGTACCCATGACAATGCCACAGCGCGCCGCACCCCATTTTTCCCGCGTTGCCAGTGCAGCCTGATCAAAGCCATCACTTTCCAGTGCGGCCAGGGCCAGGCGATTGGCCCGGTTGTCATAGACGCTCAGGTCTACTGGAAAAGAGAGGGCGGCCAGGTCATCGACTTCACCGAGATAACAACTGAAGGGCAGGTCTAGATGATGGTCTTCGCGCAGCCCGGAGGTGCCATCACGCAGCGCTCTCACATGGGCGGCACGTCCTCGGCCCAGGCAGGACACAAGCGTGCTATGGGAAATGCCGATATCATTGGCACCTGGTAAATTCGTCATAGGTCTTCATTTCGTTTGGTCTGGGCAAGGGTCAGAAACAGCATCAACATCAGTCCCATAGTCACTGTTGCACCTATCTGATGAAGGATCTGAACTTCAGAAAGGGAAAGGACAAGGAAGGCGATCAAGGTGGAGCCCGCGCATACAAAGACTGATTTGGCAGAGGTCTTGCTGTCTTTGTCTCCCTTCATGCCGGTCAGGATGAGATCATAATCCACGCCAATTCCCACAACAAGAGCCATAGCGACGATGTGAAAGATGCTGAACGCGCCGTAAACTGCGATGATAATGCAGGCGCTACCACCCAGAACCGCGCAGCTGGTGCGGAAAATGCGCAGGGCTTCGCCCCGGCTGCCCAGCCCAACAGCCAGCAGCCCCATGCCGCAGAGCAATCCGGCAAAGAGCCAGGAGGCGATACGACTGCGCAGATCTGTCATGGTCTGGCGAATTGGGGCCAGCAGATCGACCAGCTCAGCGCCTGGCGTAGTGAGGGTCAGATCCAACTGAGAGCTGCCCTGTGGCAAAACCAGTTCAACCCGTTCCTGCCAGCGCCCTTCTGAGATCGACAGCCGCCTGGCCAAGCCCT
>NZ_JBDWPJ010000178.1:0-10648 GCF_039971195.1 Pseudophaeobacter sp. | reverse complement strand
TGGCGGCGGGTCGCAACACGCTACGACAGGTGCCCCAAGGTCTTCCTGTCGGCATGCGCATTGGCTGCCGTCGTCATGTTCTGGTTATGAATCCTGACCCTAGGCCTGCCAGTGCAGCGTGGCATCGCCCGCGCGCATCTCGCCCTTGGCGCGGTCAAAACGCAGATAGGCAATGGCCCGATCGCCAGCCTGGGAGAACAGAGTTCCAACCACCTTGCCATTTGCGGTGATCTCGCTGCCCACAGGGGCCTTTCCGTTGATCTCAACCCGGCGCAGACCTTTGCGCAGCTCGGTCTTGTGTTTCATCCGGGCGGTGACTTCCTGGCCGACATAACAGCCCTTGCGGAAATCGACGCCCTGCAGCGCCTCAAACCCGGCCTCAAGGATGTAGCTGTCCGGCCCCAGTTCGATACCGGCCTGCGGGATGCAATGGGCAACATGCAGGGCGTCCCAATCGCTGCCGTCCTCGCCAGACACGTTGCCAATCAGACGCCAGCCAAGATCAGGATGGCGCGGATCGGCCAAGGCGCCCTCTGGGGCGGGGCCGGTGCCCCGTTTGACCTGTAGATCGGTGGCAGAGATCTCGACCTTGGCGCGCAGGCGGTACATGGCCAGACGTTTTTGCAGCGCATCGGCCTGTTCGGCATCCCCGTCCAGCAACACGTCATCGCCATCTGCAGCCAAGAAGAAATCCGCAATGTATTTGCCCTGCGGCGTCAGCATGGCGGCATAGACCAGTCCTTGATCGATCTTAGTGACGTCACTGGTGACCAGCCCCTGCAAAAAGTCGCGGGTATCTGCCCCGGATAGGCGAAGGATCTTGCGCGCGCGCATGGCGAGTTCTCCAGATAGGCCCGACCAGAAAGTGCACAGGGCAGGAATGAGTTTTGGCGCGGCAGCAACGCAGGGGCGTGGCCAAAGCCGGTTCCAGTGATATAGGCCAGTGATATAGGAATGCAGCCCGAGTTGAACCAGGAAAACACCATGCCCGCGCCAATAACTGTAGTGATCCCCACGCTGAATGCAGCTGCTGAACTGCCAGGCAGTCTTGGCAGCCTGATGGAGGGGCTGGCCGCTGGGCTGATCCGCGAGGTGGTGATCAGTGATGGCGGCTCGCAGGACAGGACACAGGAGCTGGCGGAGGAGGCTGGCGCGCGACTTGTCACCGGGGAGGCTTCGCGCGGGGGGCAGCTGCGTCGGGGCTGTGCTGCAGCCCGCGGAGACTGGTTGTTGGTGCTTCATGCCGATAGTCAGCTTGCCCCCGGTTGGGCGGCGGTGGTGGCGGATCATGTGAACGCTGGCGCGGGAAATCCCGCCTGTTTTCGCCTCGGTTTCCGAGCCAAGGGACTGGCGCCTGCGCTGGTCGCGGGCTGGGCTAATCTGCGGGCGCGGGTGTTTGGCCTGCCCTATGGAGACCAAGGGCTTTTGCTGCGGCGCAAGGATTATCTGGCGGCGGGGGAATTCCCGGATCAGCCCTTGATGGAGGATGTGGTCTTGGTGCGCCGCCTCACATCGCTTAGGTCCCTGCCGGTGGTGGCCTTGACCAGTGCGACGCGCTATCAGCGCGACGGCTGGCTGCGTCGGGGGGCGGGCAATCTATGGACTTTGCTGCGATTTTTCTGTGGGGCAGATCCAAAGGACCTGGCGCGGCGCTATCAGAAATAGCCCGCGCCAGAGTATTAGTGCCAGCGTTTCAGCTTACTTTGCGATAGGGCGTTAGCCCAGCAAGCGGGACATCACCCGGCGCAGCCAGCCGGGCTGTGCGCTGGTATCCTGGTCCTGGGGAGCCGGCAGCTGCGCCGCGATGCCCTGGGGGTCCAGCAGGGTTTTGCCGTCCTGGAACTGCAATCGGTAGAGATCGGCATAGATGCCGCCGCGCTCCAGCAGCTCATCATGGGTGCCCTGATCCACCACCTCGCCGCGCTCCATCACGACAATCTTGTCAGCGTTGCGCACGGTGGAGAGGCGGTGGGCAATCACCAGAGTGGTGCGCCCGCCTGCGAGACTTTCGAGGGCCTGCTGCACCACTTTTTCGCTCTGGGCATCCAGCGCTGATGTGGCCTCATCGAGCAGCAGAATAGGGGTGTCGCGCAGCAGAGCGCGGGCAATCACCACCCGCTGGCGTTGACCTCCGGACAGTGCCGAGCCGCGCGGCCCCACCAATGTGTCCAGCCCATCTGGCAGTTTTCCCAGGAAATCGGCAACATGGGAGTCTTCCAGTGCCTTTATCAAGGCCTTGTCGCTGACGTCTGTCCGGCCAAGAACGATGTTTTCGCGCAGGGTTTCGTCAAACAGCAGGCCTTCCTGGGTGACCACAGAAAACAGTCCGCGCAGATCATCCGTGGCCAGATCTGCCACACTGGTGTCATTGACCCGCACCAGCCCGGCCTGAGGATCAACCATTCGGGTCAACAGATTGAAAATGGTGGATTTACCAGCGCCAGAGGCACCGACAAGCGCGGTGGTTTTTCCGGCCTCGGCCTCCAGCGACAGGTTGCGCAGAATTTCGGCTTCGCCGTAGTTCAGGTTAACTGCGTTCAGACGAATACTGGGCAGGCCTTTGGGCGCGGGTTTGGGATTTTCAGGCGAGGTGAGCAGGATGGGCGCATCCATCAGGGCCTTGATCCGCTCCAGGGCTGCCGCAGCGGCCTGCCAGATCCCGGAGACATTAGCCAAACGCCGCATGGGCTCAAAAGACAGGCCGATCGAGGTGAAAAAGCTCATGAACTGGCCGACGGATTTCTCCCCGGCGATGATTTCGGAACCGCCATAGAGCAGCACCGCCATAAAGCCGACGCCAGCCATGATATCGGTCATGCCGGAAATCGCCGAGGTCCCAAAGGCAGATTTCACTTCGGCCTTCACAAATTTGTCGGTGTGTTTGGAGAACCGGCCCAGCTGGTAGTCTTCAAGTTTGTTCAATTTGATTGGCACGATGCCATGAAAGATCTCGTCCAGGCGGGTGGCAAGGGTGGCACCAAGATCACGCGCCTCAGAGGCCTTGCGGCGCACATATTTCTGCAACAGCGAGATTGGCAGCAAAAGCCCCGGCACCCCGATGAGCAAAATGGCAGTCCAGCGCCAATCGATGCTGATGGCGACGCCGAGCACGGCAACCAGCGCCACCAGATCGCGCCCTGCGCCAGTGATCATTGCCTGCCAGACCGAATTGATGGCGCCAACGTCGCTTTGCACCCGCTGCAACAACAGGCCCGGCGCATGGGTCTGGTGAAAAGAGGGATCTTGCCGGATCAGCCGCGCCAGCATGTCTTTGCGCAGATGCGCTGCCGAGGATTGCGAGACTTTGCTCAGCAGCACCTTCTGGGTGACGCTTGAAATGCCGCGCAGGGAGAAGATGGCCAGAAAGGCAAGACTGACCCAAAACAGCGCATCAGTGTTTCCGGCGACAAAGACCAGATCGAACATCGGCTGCATCATATAGCCAAGCGCGCCCATGGTGGCGCCCTCGATCAGCATAAAGATGACAGCAATGCCCAAGAGGCCCATGTAGTGGCGCAGATAGCCGCGCCAGAGCCAGCCCAGCAGCTCGCGGGAGGATTTGTGTTCATCGCTCATGATAGGAGAACCCGGCTGCAATAGCGTCGAAAGTCAACTGTCATCTGGCGCCTTCTCGTGACTTGGTCGGATCATTTAAGCCGCTCATGGCCGGGGCGCAAGCTTTCGCTGCTCCTCTGCGGTTACGCTGCCCCGGGCTGCAGGGGTCTATTTTGGCGGAAACCGGGGTGTTTCGGCAATTGACCTCAGCCCGGCGCAGGCTAGGGTTGCGAAAAGTGAACCGGATCTAGGCGCGCGGAAGGCGAGGCTTGATCCCATGTGGGACAGAAGAGATGAGCGCGACAACAGAGCTGGCGGCCGGGCGGCCCTATTTGGCAATTCCAGGTCCATCGGTAATCCCTGATCCGGTGTTGCAGGCGATGCATCGCCCCTCGCCAAATATCTACGCTGGTGAGTTGCTCAGCCTCACGGACAGTCTGATCCCGGACCTGAAAGCCCTGGCGGGCACCCAGCATTTTGTGGCGATTTACATCTCCAATGGCCATGGCGCCTGGGAAGCGGCGCTGAGTAACACGCTGCAGCCGGGCGATAAGGTTCTGGTTCCGGCCTCGGGGCGCTTTGCCATTGGCTGGGCGGAGATGGCTGAGGCCCTAGGGATCGAGGTGGAGATCCTTGATTTTGGCACAGCTGCAGCCTGGGATCTGACCCAGGTGGCAGAGCGGCTGGCAGCGGATAAGGCGCATGAAATCAAGGCGGTGCTGGGGGTGCATGTGGATACCTCTAGTTCCATCCGCAACGATATGGCAGCGCTGCGGGCTGAGATCGACGCTGCGGGGCATCCGGCCTTGCTGATGGCGGATTGCATCGCCTCGCTGGGATGTGACCGGTTTGAGATGGATGCCTGGGGCGTCGATGTCATGGTCACGGCCTGCCAGAAAGGCCTGATGACTCCGGCCGGGGTGAGCTTTGTTTTCTTTAATGACAATGCGGCAGAGGCGCGGGCCAGACTGTCACGGGTGAGCCGCTATTGGGATTGGACAGCGCGCGCCACGCCGCAGGAGTTCTATCAGTATTTTGGCGGCACTGCCCCGACCCATCACTTGTATGGGCTGCGGGCGGCGCTGGATCTGATCCACGGCGAAGGGCTTGAGCAGGTCTGGGCGCGGCATCAGCATCTGGCGCAGGCTATTTGGGCCGCCTGTGACGCCTGGGGGCAGATTGAGAATCCCCAATTGGGGCTGCGGATGAATGTGAGTGATCCGGCGCTGCGCTCCCATGCGGTAACGGCGCTACATCTGCCTGCGCCGCGGGCGACAGAGCTGCGTCACTGGCTGGAGGAAAACCTAGGTCTGACGCTTGGGATTGGCTTGGGGCTGGCGCCACCAGACAGTCCGGAATGGCACGGCCATTTCCGTCTGGGCCATATGGGCCATGTGAACGGTCATATGATCATGGGCCTGCTTGGGGGGATAGAAACAGGGCTCAAGGCGCTGGACATTCCACATGGGCCGGGGGCGCTTTCGGCGGCGGCAAGGGTGCTGGCGCAGTCTGAATGAGGCCGGGTTAATTTGGCCCCATGCAGCGGGCCGCAACCCAAGCAGCGCTGATCCTAGCGGGTCAGCACCTTGGAAAATGGACCCTTTGCGCCAAGGACCTTTGCTGGCCTTGGTGGCGGCTCAGGTCTTGCCTTCGTTTAGGTGGTCTTCGAGCCGGTCGATAAGATGGTTGAGAACCAGCGCCAGCACCAGCACCGGAATCATGCCAAACAGCACCCAGCCCACAAAGAAGATCCACATCAGATTGAGGCCAATAAAGGATAGAGCTGCGGCAAAGAGATCAATCGAGGCCACTTGCGGTGCCGGGCTATTGGGATTGGGGCCTGTGCCCTTGTCATCATACATCGCGAACCCTCCTGGGTGGTTACCCAAGAGAAGCTAGCGCGCTAAGCATGAATGTCCGGTAAAATCCCCGCGATTTCCGCCGGGTTGCTCCCTAGCCTGCTGCCTGCGCCCGTGCCTTGGCCAGTGCCAGGGGCAGGGCTGCAGCAAAGAGCGCGAGGTCTTCGTCGGGGCCGCAGCTGATCCGGATGCAGCGGTTTTGTGGCGCGGCAAAGGGCATGCGAACAAAGACATCCTGTTCCAGTAGCGCTTCCAGAACGGCTTTGGCAAAATCCCCGTCTCTGCCGCAATCAATGGCAACAAAATTGGTTGCCGAAGGCAGACTTGTCAGCCCGTTTTCTGCGGCGATGTCGGCGATATAGCCCCGTGCGGTGGCGATTTCCTGCTGCACATGGGCAAGCCAGTTCTGATCCATCAAGGCGGCCAATGCGCCAGCCTGTGCGGTGCGGTTCATGCCAAAATGGTTGCGCACCTTGTTGAAGGCCAGAATCAGGTCTTTTTCTGCCAGTGCATAGCCAACCCGGGCACCGGCCATGCCATAGGCCTTGGAGAAGGTGCGCATGCGGATAACGCGGGAATCATTGATATCCACCGGCGCGGCAGTGCCTTCGGGGGCACATTCCACATAGGCCTCGTCCAGCAGCAGCAAAGCGCCCTCGGGCAGATGCTCCAGCGCGTCGACAATGGCCTGACCTGAGTGCCAGCTGCCCATGGGATTATCCGGGTTGGAGAGGTAGACCAGTTTGGCATCCACCTCGGCGGCCTTGGCAAACAGCGCCTGTGGGTCTTCGTGGTCGTCCTTGTAGGGCACCATATGCAGGGTGCCGCCAAAACCCGCCACATGGTAGTTGAAAGTCGGATAGGCGCCTTGTGATGTAACGACGGCGTCACCTGGGCCAATCAACAGCCGGACCAGATAGCCAAGCAGACCGTCGATGCCTTCACCTACCATGATATTCTCTGCCGGAATGCCATGATGCGCCGAAAGCGCCTGGATCAGATCAAAGCTCTGGGCATCGCCATATTTCCAGATCTCTTCTGCCGCGCGTTGCATCGCCTCAATGGCCAAGGGCGAGGGACCAAAGATATTCTCATTGGCGCCTAGTCTGGCGGCAAAGCTGGCGCCACGGGCGCGCTCTTGGGTTTCGGGACCCACAAAGGGCACTGTCGAGGGCAGGGACTGGGCAAGCGGGGTGTAGCGTGGCGTTTTCATGCAGCGCAAATAGCGCAAGTTCATAGGGCGCAGCAAGGCTTGCGTAATTGTTCAACCCAAAGCAGAATGCTCCAAAACTCGGGGAGAAATTTGATGAAGAAGGCAGTGCTCGCGATTCTCGCCCTGGGGCTGGGCTATCTTGCGTTTTGGCCGGTCCCTGTAGAGCCAGAGGTCTATCGGCCGCTCAAAGGTCCCGCCTTTACCGGAGATTTTGAAGAAAATGACGCAATGGCCGGGTTTGAGTTTGTAGAGCTGCCGGGTGGCGCGGTCGGCCCAGAGGATCTGGCGGTGATGCCTGATGGCAAGATCTACACCACCGATCTGGCCGGGGCGCTCTACCGGATTGATGGGGTGGCACCGGAAAAGATCGAAGATCTTGGCGGTCGCCCGCTGGGGCTCAAGGTCGGTCGGGACGGGGCGCTTTACATCTCTGACAGCTACCGCGGATTGATGCGTTGGACGGGGCCGGGCAAGCTGGAAACTCTGGTGGACGAGGTTGAGGGCGCGCCGCTGATCTATGCCAATCAGTTGGATATTGCCCGCGATGGCACAGTGTATTTCTCCAATTCCTCTGATCGGTTTGATCCCGAAACCATGGGCGGAACCAAGCCCACTTCGGTGATGACCGTTTGGGAGCAATCCGACAGCGGCTATGTGGCGCGGCGCTTGCCCGATGGCACCGTTGAAAAGATTGCAACCGGCTTTGTTTACACCAATGGGGTGGCGCTGTCGCAGGAGGAGGACTTCCTGCTGATCGCTGAAACTGGCCGCGCACGGGTGCATAAGCTCTGGCTTAAAGGCGAGCGCAGCGGCGAGGTGGATTTGTTCTTGGGCAACCTGCCAGGCTATCCCGACAATCTGGAGGCCCAGGGCGATGGCACCTTCTGGCTAGCCTTTGCCAGCCCGCGTGTCCCTGCAGAGGTGCTGATGCCCTATCCCTTCCTGCGCAAGGTTCTGTGGCGGTTGGGGCCAAAGGTTCGTCCAGCACCAATCCATCGTGGTATGGTCATTCAGTTTGATGAAAAGGGTAATATCCTGCGCAATATCCAGGATCCTTCCGGGCGCTTTGGCGTCACCACCAGTGCGCTGATCGTCGGCGATGATTTCTATGTCATGTCGCTGGATGGGAAAGGCTTTGGTCGCGGAGCTGTCAGTGATCTGCCCGCTTTAAAGTAAGCCCAAGCCAACTGACGTGACCCGCTTTGCGGAGAGTTGTTGGGCGGGATGACGCAGGGCGCGGCAAGATCTGCCCCTGCGTTATGCTGGATCACGCTCACGAACCGGGGCAGTCTTTGGGCAAGCCAAACGCAGGAGGTGCCACAATGGCGCGGGTTTCCGTAGAGATCAAAGATCATATCGCTCATGTAACGCTGACACGGGGCGACAAGATGAACGCCCTGGATGACGCTATGGTCAAGGGCATCCTGGCTGCCGGAGCCGAGGTAGCTGCCTCGGATGCGCGGGTGGTGGTTTTGTCGGGTGAGGGCAAAAGCTTTTGCGCCGGGCTGGATCTGATGAGCTTTATGGCCATGGGTAAGGTTGATCCGGAAGCTTGGCTGATGGAGCGCAGCCACCACGATGCCAACGAGATGCAGGAGGTCTCGATGATCTGGCGCCGACTGGAGATTCCGGTGATTGCTGCCCTGCAGGGGGCTACCTATGGCGGTGGTCTGCAATTGGCGCTGGGCGCTGACATCCGCATTGCTGCGCCGGATACCAAACTGGCGGTGATGGAGATGAAATGGGGCATCATCCCCGATATGGGCGGTATGGTGCTGCTGCCCAAATTGGTGCGTTCGGATGTGCTGCGGCAGCTGACCTATACCGCCAGTCCCATCACGGCAGCCCAGGCCGAGGCCTGGGGAATGGTCACCTCTGTTTCTGATGATCCACTGGCAGCGGCCCAGGCGTTGGCAGCGGAGATTGCAGGCAAGGGGCCAACAGCCATTCGCGCCGCCAAGCGTATGATCGCATATGCCGAATCCGGTGCCTCGCAATCCGAGGTTCTGCTGCGCGAAAGCGCCGAGCAGGTGAAGCTGATCGGCAAGCCGGAGCAGATGGAAGTGATCGTCGCGCAGATGCAAAAACGCGCTCCGGTCTTTAAATAGATCCGGGCTGACCTATATCAGTCTTAACAGTCCGCCTCCCAGACTGTTGAGACTTCTTTCCCTCGTGAAATGGGACAGAAGCAAGTGGCGGCGCCAGAACCCTGACGCCGCCTTTTTTTGTCGTTTGAAGAGGTTAGAGCGAAATCTCTTTGCCTTGCGGGATCACCTCATAGCCCGGTTCTTCGGGTTCATCATCAGTCATTTCCGGCGGGAAGCCGGGGGCAAGGATCGACAGGCCGGTGGTATCCTCTAGCCTGCGAATGATATTGGGCGACAGCTCCCGCTCGCCATATTTGGCAATGCCATCCTCAAAGATCTGCACCATCATCGGACTGATTTCCAAGGGCACATTGTTGCGTTCTGCGATTTCCTGAAACAGGCCAACGTCCTTTTTCACCAAATCCATAGTGAAGGAGATATCGCGGCTGCCGTTCAGGATGACCTGACTTTCAGTGACATGGGAAAAGGAATTGCCAGAGCTGATCTTGATCGCCTCATAGGCGGTGTTGAGGTCCATGCCAGCGGCCTTTGCCGTCACCAGCGCCTCGGCATTGGCCACCAGATGCACCGTTGCCAGGTAGTTGGTCAGTACTTTTAGTACCGAGGCAGAGCCAAGCTCACCGGTGTGCAGAATCCGGCGACCCATGGTGGTGAGGAAGGGCAGGATGCGTTCAAAGGTGGCGCGGTCACAGCCTGCAAAGATGGCGATATTGCCGGTGTCTGCCCGGTGGCAGCCGCCAGATACCGGGCAATCCACCGCTGCACCGCCTGCGGCGATGACCAGCCCGCCCAGCCGCTTGGCCTCGGCCTCATCGGTGGTGGACATCTCCATCCAGATCTTGCCCGCGGTGACCTCTGGCAGCATCTCCTGCATCACCGCATCCGAGGCCGCAGGGGAGGGCAGGCAGGTGATCACCGCATCGCAGTCGCGCATCAACTGGGCCGGGCTCTCCCCGGCCTTGGCGCCCCGGTCAACAAACTGCGCCACCAGATCGTCGTTCAGATCATAAACGCTGAGGTCAATGCCATTGCGCAGCAGAGAGCCAGAGAGCTTGCCACCCACATTGCCCAGGCCAATAAATCCAACTTTCATTTGGGATCTCCCATATCCGTTTTGGCCAGCCCTCTAGAGTGGCCATCTGTTTTCTGATGCCAAGAAAGCCCGCGACCTGAGCGAAGTAAAATGATAATTATCAGGAGAAATGCCCAAAAATATTTGGTGATATATGGACAACCGGCTTGCCAACCTGACCTGGCTACGCACATTTGAGGCCGCAGCGCGGTTGTTGAATTTTACCGAAACCGGACGGGAGCTGGGGCTGACGCAGACTGCCGTCAGCCTGCATATCCGTTCGCTCGAGGAACGGCTGGGCAGCAAGCTGTTCTACCGTCAGGCGCGCAGGCTGGAGCTGACCGAGATCGGCCAGGCCTATGCGCTCACGGTGCGCCAGGCCCTGGCGGATATATCCCTGTCGACAACCCGGCTGTTTGGGACTGAGGCGGCGCAGACTCTGACGGTGCGGGTGCCAGTCTCGACCTCGGCCCTGTGGCTGGCGCATCTGCTGCCGGAATTTGCCGCCCGCCACCCAGAGATCAACATCCGTCTGGTTTCCAATATCTGGGCTGACCCTGAAGCACGTGATGATGTTGCAGCGGATGTGGAGATCCGGCTGGGCCATGGCAATTGGCAGGACGGAAGCGCACAGCGCCTGTCGCAGGAAACCATCGTGCCGGTCTGTGCGGCCAGTGCTGAGTTGCCCGTCGCCGTTCAGGATCTTTTGCAGGCTCCGCTTATCCATATTCTGGGCTACGAGGACCATTGGGCACGCTATTTTGCGGCTCATGATTTGCCCTATGCCAATCAACAGGCGCGGTTTTCCGTTGATACCACGATATCTGCCCTGCAGCTGGTG
>NZ_JBDWPJ010000177.1:0-4175 GCF_039971195.1 Pseudophaeobacter sp. | reverse complement strand
TTTACCTCAGCTGCGGTGGTAAAGGGGGCGGCCTGCGCCCCAGTGGCCAAGGAAGTGGCCCCAAGACCAAAGGCCAAGCCTAGTCCCAAGCGCGATCCGGGACCGGGTGTCAAAACAGACAGAACTCTCAACATAAAACATTCCTCACAAAAACTGATACAAACAAGTCGCGCCACGGCTCAAAGCAGCTCCAAGAGCTGTGGAATGGCTTTTGGCGCAAGTCACTTTCGAATATAGACCATAAAACACCCAAGCCCCAACCGCTCACAAGAGGCGGAAGACAGGAAAAGCGATGGCGCAGCAGTCTTTTAACGTCATGATCGTCGGTCAGGCCGGCCGTTTGCAATATGAGGCGCTGCTCTTTGCCGCCTCTCTACGCCACAGTTCGCCCAATTTCTCCGGGCGGTTGTTTGTCGCCGTGCCACAGCCGGGGCCGCTGTGGCAAAAGGACCCCAGCATTCACAACGCTGGGGTGCTCGAAGCCTTTGCCCGCCTTGGCGTCGAGATCTTGCCTTTCGAAAACAAAGTCTTTGGCGAGAGCTACCCCTATGGCAATAAAATCGAAGCCCTGCAGGCCCTGCCCGAGGGTGAACCTTTTGTGTTTTTTGACAGTGACACCCTGATCACCGGCGATCTTGAGGCGGTGCCTTTTGATTTCTCCCGCCCCTCTGCTTCATTGCGTCGCGAAGGCACCTGGCCCAAGCCAACGCTTTATGGGCCGGGCTACAGCGAGATCTGGCGGTCGCTCTATGAACGCTTTGGTCTGGACATGGACCCAACATTGGATCTGAGCCAGCCCGACGAATACTGGAAACGCTACCTCTATTTTAATGCAGGCTTTTTCTACGGCGCCTGTCCGCGTGCTTTTGGCAAACGGTTTGAAGTCTATGCCCAATCGATCCTCAAAGATCCACCGATCGAACTGGTCGGCCAGGCGTTGGATCCATGGCTGGATCAGGTGACCCTGCCCCTGGTGATCCATTCCTTTGGCGGTGGGCGCGATGCCCTGCCCGCCGGATACCTTGATGGGCAAACCAGCTGTCACTATCGCCTGTTCCCACTGCTCTATGCCCGCGAAAGCGACCCCGTGATCGCATTGCTACAGGAAGTTGCCGCGCCCAATTGGCTCAAGAAGGTTCTGAAGAGTTACGAGCCAATCAAGCGTCTCGTCTATCAGAACCGCGGCGCGCGGGTGCGGGCCCTGTTTGATCAGGAGCACCTGCCCCGGCGCGAACAGGCCATTCGCAACAAGATCAAATCCGAAGGGCTCTGGTTCCGCTAAGTTTGGCTTTGCATGGTCGGAGCAAACAGCAGGCAATTGAGGCACGCAGGAATTTTTCCTCGCTTTGACGCCTGCGCCAGCGCAGTTGTTCCCAATTCAAACGCCTGCGTTGTGCTACAAGGCAAGCTGGCCTAAACATTTGGCCAAGAGTTTTGACAAGGGAGATTACCACATGAGCGATGCACCAGCCTATGGCTTTGACACATTGCAGATTCACGCCGGCGCCAAGCCTGACCCGGCCACCGGCGCGCGACAGACACCAATTTACCAGACAACCGGCTATGTGTTTCGCGATGCCGATCACGCCGCGGCCCTGTTCAACCTGCAGGAAGTTGGCTTTATCTATTCTCGCCTGACCAATCCCACCGTTGCGGTGCTACAGGAACGCCTGGCCACGCTCGAAGGTGGCGTTGGCGCGGTTTGCTGCTCCTCTGGTCACGCAGCACAAATCATGGCGTTGTTTCCCCTGATGGCACCGGGCTGCAATGTGATTGCCTCCACCCGGCTTTATGGCGGTACCGTCACCCAGTTCAGCCAGACCATCAAACGCTTTGGCTGGTCGGCCAAATTTGTCGATACTGATGATCTGGACGCGGTGGCAGCTGCTATCGACGAAAACACCCGCGCGGTGTTCTGCGAATCCATCGCAAATCCCGGCGGCTATGTCACCGATATTCGCGCCCTGGCCGATGTATCTGATGCCGCAGGCGTGCCGCTGATCGTCGATAACACCACCGCCACCCCCTACCTGTGCAACCCCATCGCGCAGGGCGCCACCCTGGTTGTGCACTCCACCACCAAATACCTCACCGGCAATGGCACCGTCACCGGCGGCGCGGTGATCGACAGCGGTAAATTTGACTGGTCCGCCAGCGACAAATTCCCTTCCCTGTCGGCGCCCGAACCCGCCTATCACGGGCTCAAATTCCACGAGACCTTTGGCGGCTTGGCCTTCACCTTCCACGGCATCGCCATCGGTCTGCGCGATCTGGGCATGACGATGAACCCGCAGGCAGCGCATTACACCTTGATGGGCGTCGAAACACTGTCGCTGCGGATGCAGCGCCACTGCGAAAACGCCCTGACCGTCGCCAACTGGCTGGAGCAGGACACCCGCATTGACTATGTCACCTATGCGGGTCTGGAAAGCTCGCCCTATAATGAGCGCGCAAAGAGCTGCTACCCCAAGGGCACCAGCGGGTTGTTCACCTTTGCGGTGAAGGGCGGCTATGACGCCTGCATCAAACTGGTGGATTCCCTGGAGATCTTCAGCCATGTGGCCAACCTCGGCGATACCCGCTCGCTGATCATCCACTCGGCCTCCACCACCCACCGTCAGCTGTCGCCAGAACAGCAAGAGGCGGCTGGTGCAGGCGCCAATGTGGTGCGGGTTTCCATCGGGCTTGAAGACCCCGCCGACCTGATCCACGACCTGGACCAGGCCCTGGCCAAAGCCTGCGGATAATTCCAGGACTTCTAACAGACAAAGGCCGGGCAACTGCCCGGCCTTTTCTTGTTTCACCAGCACTGACTGTGTACTTATTCGCCCTCAGACGCCTGCAGGCCAAAGATCACCTGTACGCTATGCGAGAAACTCAACTCGCCAGACTCGATCGGCATTGAGCCACCACGGGCCATTTCCATTGCCACCATCGGATGACCATCGTTTTGCGCAGTATCGGTAATCATCCGCACCGGCCCGAGTGTGACACCAGCAGCCTGTGCCAGGATCTCGGCCTTGTGGCGGGCATCGGCAACCGCACTTGCGCGCATCTGATCCTGCAGGCTGGCGTGATCGGTGACGTCAAAGCGCAGCCCCTGAAACTGGTTGGCCCCGGCGCGCAGCACCCGGTCCATCACTGCGCCCAGCTCTTCCAGATCCCGCACCCGCAGCGTCAGGGTATTAGAAGCAGCGAAACCGGTGATCCGGCGAGGATTGTCATCGTCATAGGACCCGGAATTGGACCAGACTGGATGCAATGAGATCTGCTCTGTCTGCATATCCTTTTCGGCAATCCCGGCCGAGCGCAGTTCTGTCACCACCGCCGCCATATCCTCAGAGACCAATCCCATTGCCTCACTGGCCTCAGCAGCCTCTTTGCCGACGCCCAGGGTAATCACCGCCAAGTCCGGAGCGACCACGACGCGCCCCTCTCCGGTCACTACCAGTTGGCCTTCGGCAGAGCTTTCTGCCGCGACGGGCGCACCAAAGGTGAGGGCCATTGCCAGGGCGGTGATCAAAACTGTCTTTGTTTTCATTATGAAGGCTCCTTTGCTTCTCCCTAAGATGGGGATGGCAGATCGCCGCTGACAAGGGGAAACCCTGCTCTTTTCCTTTCACTCGGCGAAGTCCTGCTTTAAGGTCCGCTCAGATAGCCTGATAGGACTCCTCGCGGTCCGGGCACTTAAGACTTGGATGGTTTGACCGCATTATGAAACCGGGGTTTGCTCTTTCTCTTTCCGCAGAGGGTATTGTTCTGCTGCATCGTGCCGCAGGAGGCTGGCGCAATGTCGGCACTGTGCCGCTCGACAGCGCTGATCTTGCAGGTGATTTGGCAATCCTGCGCAGCCGTGGAGAGGCCTTGGAGGCCAATGGCCTGTGCAAACTGATCATTCCAAACGATCAGATCCGCTACCTGACCATTGAAACCGGTATCTCTGACCTGGAAAGCCGTCACCGTCTGGTCCGCGCCGCTCTGGAAGGGGCCACCCCCTACCCGGTGTCCGACCTGGCCTATGATCTCTCCGAGGATGGCAGCCAGACCCATATTGCCGCTGTGGCCCAGGAAACCCTGGCCGAGGCCGAAAGCTTTGCGCTTGAAAACGGCTTCACACCGGCTTCCTTTGTGGCCACCCCAGGCGATATTGGCTTCCTGGGCGAGCCGTTCTTTGG
>NZ_JBDWPJ010000176.1:0-18056 GCF_039971195.1 Pseudophaeobacter sp. | reverse complement strand
AGTGCTGCGCGAAAAACTGGCCGAGATTGATGCCCGGGTCACGGGCCTCTTACAACTGCGTGGCATGGTAGCCGAACGCCTGGAGCAGGCCTGCCCCTTAGGCTGGGGCGGCCCGGTTTGAAATCGCGGCTCTTTCTTGCGGTTTAGGTGGCCGTGTCGCTTTCCTGAACTAGGAGGCGCGGCTGAACTTTGCATCCGCAGGCATATGAGCATCAAACAGGCTGGCGATGATCCGCGTCAGGGGGCGACCCTCCGGAGTGATCTCCATCTTGTCCTCATCCAGGGTGACAAGATCGCCAAATCGGGCGAGAACCTTCGCAAGATCAGGTTCGAGACCATCGGTGAGCGGGCCAAATTGCATCTGCAGGGCGCGGCGATCCAGGGCGAAATCGCACATGATCATTTCAATAGTGCGCGCGCGCATCTGGTCTTCCTGCGTCATCTCGTGCCCACGGGCGCCTGCCAACTGACCGGCCTCAATCGCTTTGACATAGGCCGGAGTCGCCGCGGAGTTCTGTATGTAGCCTCCGGGAAAGCGGGAGATCGATGAGGCTCCAATGCCGATGAGGGCCGGGCATTTGTCTTCGGTATAGCCCTGGAAGTTCCTGCGCAAATGGCCGCTGCGTGCGGCCTCTGCCAGACCATCCTTAGACAGGGCAAAATGGTCGATGCCAATGGCTTCGAACCCGGCCGCTGCAAAGGCGGACGCGGCCTGACCAGCAAGAGCGTGCCGCGCCAGATCATCCGGCAGAACTGCCTCATCAATCAGTTTTTGCCGCTTCGCCACCCAGGGTACATGTGCATAGCCAAACAGGGCAATACGGTCGGGCTTCAGGCTCAGGACCTTGTCCAAAGTGTCTGCCATGCGGGTCGGGGTCTGATGCGGCAGGCCGTAGACCAGATCCGCATTGAGCGAGGTGATACCCGCATCGCGCAGATCCTCGACACAGGCCAGCGTCGCCTCATAGGGCTGTTCACGGCCAATGGCCTTTTGCACCAGCGGATCAAAGTCCTGAATACCAATGCTGGCCCGGTTCATACCTTCGGCGGCAAGCGCAGCGATTTTTTTCCGGTCCACCAAGGTAGGGTCAATCTCGACTGAAAACTCCCATTCCGGTGTTTGTGGAAACACAGATTTGATGGCGCGAGCCAGCCGGTGGATCAGCTCAGGTGGCAGGATAGTCGGGGTGCCTCCGCCCCAATGCAGACGTCCCATCTGCAGCCCCTTGGGCAGGCGATCTGCCAGGAGGGTCAGCTCGGCTTCCAGAGTACCGATGTAGCTCTCAACCGGGCTGAGAGATTGGGTGCCCTGGGTGCGACAGGCGCAGAACCAGCACAGGCGTTCGCAAAAGGGAATATGGATATAGACCGATACCGGCACCGCCGGGTCCAAGGCGGCGAGATGGCGTTGCTGCGTGTCCACCCCAACAGAGGGGCTGAACACCGGGGCGGTGGGGTAGGATGTATAGCGGGGCACGCGGCTGTCAAAAAGCCCAAGCGCAGCAAGGCGGTCAATCTGTTTCATGACTCCCATGTGTCGCTTTATCATCCAGGCTGCTTTGCGCAGGATCAAATTGGCCAGAGAAAATGCTCCCGCACCACAGGAGCACTCTTGCCGCCTGCACTCCAGTAAGCGGCTGAAAAAAATAAAGACTTTGGTGTTCATGCCGAAGAACTAAGAGCGAGAGGGTTTTTTGGTCTCTCGGCGTGTATTTCCATTTGACGCCCGCCCGTCATCGTCTTATACGCGCCCCACGACACCTGCCCAGGTGGCGGAATTGGTAGACGCGCTAGCTTCAGGTGCTAGTATTGGCAACGATGTGGAGGTTCGAGTCCTCTCCTGGGCACCATTACAGACTTTCGGGTCTGCAGACCTTTCTAACACTTTGAATAGTAACGCTATTTCGGCGGTTCTAGGGCCCTCATTTAGATCATATTGAATGCGGTTTGCGCAGACCAGTATCAGCACTGTACGGCGCAGTGCAAAATGGCCTGTTTTCCAAAGTTTCCAAGGGTTTGCGAGGAATGTCAGGGCCGGTTTTAGTTTTTCGGTGTAAGACCCTTGAGGTGCTGCCTGATTTGCCAGTTGTTCGGCTAAGATTATCTTGCTGCGCTGCAATTTGGTGATCTTATCTTCGTAGGCTTCGATCACGGTGATATTGTTCGATTCCATGATGTGGGCCAGCAAGGCCTCGATCTGCTTTTCAACGGTCTTGATCTGGTGCTGACCAGACTGGATGGCCTCTTGTGCCTGCGCCATGCGCTGATCCCAGGCATGGCGGAACAGTGCCTTGGCAAGGGTGATAAGCTGCGGCGTCGGCTCCAGCGTCTTGATAAGGTCACCAATGTCACTCTCTGCTTTGTCGCGGGCAATCGACTTGCCATAGGCTTCACAGGATTTGGTCTGACAGAGGTAATAGGCGTAGGTTGCACTGCGGCCTTTGCTCCACGATGAGCGCAGAGGCACACCACAGCCTGCGCAGCAGACCATGCCACGTAGGACAAAGTCCTTGCCGATGTTCTTGCGTGATGGTGTTTTGGCGACGCCCTCACGACGTGCTTGAACCTTGTCGAAGGTCTCAACAGAGATCAGCCCTTCATGATACCCTTTGAGCCAGTGGATGCCGTAATTCTCGGAACAGATGTAGCCAGTATAGAGCGGCAGTTTCAGAACGTCCGTTACGCGCTGCTGCGTGACGATGCCCTTTGCATTGCGGGGGAAGTCCGGGTGGCTTTCAAAGAAGCGTTTGACCTCCGCCTGAGACTGGAAGCGGCCATTGGCATAGCCCTCAAAGGCCTCGCGGATGATTGAAGCAAGCGGCTCAACGGGGACAAGTACTATACCATGTGGCTTGATGACCTCGTATTTGTAGCCGATGGGAGGGTAGCGTATCGAATAGCCCGATTCCATCCGTGCCTTCATCTTTTGCGCTACCTGACTTCCGTTCTGCTTGCGCTCTAACGCGCCCTGCGCCGCCATGTTGGTCTCATGAACTCATCCTCAGGCGTATCGCCCAACTTCATGATGAGACAATCCAGAGCCGCGCCACGGGCGCGGAAGGCATCACGCAGATCAAGATAGGCGCGGGTATCGCGGCTGGCGCGTTTCAGGTCGTCAAAGATAACAATGAAGCGTTCGTTGGGGTGCGCGTCGATAAAACTCAACAGCGCCATCATGCCGGGGCGTTTGAGATAATCACCGCCTCCGGTGATAGTGTCGGGAAAGACAGCGGCAACCTCGTAGCGCTTGTTGGCTGCATGCTGGCGGCAGCGCAATTCCTGGCCTTCAGCCTGGTGCGTGAAGAAATGCGGCAATAGATAAGGGCTTTGGGGGCGATATCACTCATGCTGCGTCCCCCTCGGGATCTGTGTCGATTTGATATCGTACCCGAGATCGACAAATCAAAGGATGATCGACCAAAGGGCTTCGATCAACTGACGTTTCTGATCTTCGGGAATGTCGTCGTCCAGGTAGGGCAACCAATCGCGCCAGTCGAAGGCTACGGTATGGTGGTTGGGCATTTTGTCTATTTGTTTAGGCGGGGCGATGTCTGTCATATCTGTGCTTCCTGTTGTGCTCCCCTTTTGTTCCCGCACAACTAATGTGCGGGAACAAAAGGGGAGCACTGTGGGCGTATCCTCCTATGCGGGGCAAGGGTTTATTAAGATTATCGGGCGGGGCCTGAGCGCGACTTCTGCGGGTATTCTGTTTGTTTTCCCGCATGTTCAAAGGCATCACATGCGAAGCTCCTGACATCTTCGCGGGCATGAATGTCGGCGCGGAGGGGGTCATCGGCTTCAACCTCATCTGCCTTGATACTCATCAGAGTGGATTGGCGGTCGTTGAAGACCCGTGCAACGGCTTGGCGTTCAATTTCATCTTTGTCGGACTTGTCAGTGCCGAAAGGCGTGGGATGACTCAAAAGTCAGCGAGCCCGCCTCATCAATGATGTCCTTGCGGGCAGCGGCCAGACGCAGTGGTCGGTCGCGTTCATACCCATCAATCTCGTCCCTGGTGCGCTGGCGGGCTGTCTCATCAATGGCTTTGAAACGATCCCAATCATCTTGCGTCCGTAGTTCCGTCACCATGTTTTGTCGGGTGGCATCGCTGAACATTTCTGCGATGGATATTTCGATTTCAGAGGGCATGTTGTGGACTCCTTTCGTTCAAAAAATGACTTTTAAAACATGGCTGTGGTATGCTGGTGTCATGGTTGTCTTTGAAGACATAGAGGACGTGGAAGCATGGCCTGATCGGTTGGAATACGTGGTATTCTGGGAGGCAGTCGCGTCCCACCGTATCTTCAGCATTGCAGATCGGGATCATTGCGATGAGCTGATTACAGGCGGCAAAGTCCGCCAGGACACGATCCTTGAAGGCATCAAAGCCATGGCCCGCACAGGCATGATTGAACTCTTTGGACTACAGCACCTCAGATACGAGAGCTATGTGGCTCAGGGAGGCAGGTCGCTGCATTAACCCTGCACCTTCAACAGTCGCTCCCAAGGACAGCGGGCGGCTTGCGCAGACAGTGTGACTGTGCGCAAACCCCAACCGACATAGGTGCAGGATGTATAGCACCTTGGGATCGTAAGATCGTAACGCGCACCAATGGCGCGGAATTCGTAACTCCAGATCAGATTTGGCGATCCGTAAAGCTGGTAGGTGGCATAACCTGCAATCGGCAGGGCCAGCCATAAGAACAATGCGGCAAACTTCATGTACGTGTCTCCTCTGGCAAAGTGAAGGTGATCTTGGGGTCAGACGGCAGTCTGCCTCCCTCCAGCGGGTTGTCCGCAATCAGGTTGCAGTATGGGGCTATGTTTTGCTGTCCTGCGGTGCGCAAAAGGCGGAAGCCAAATCCCTTGCCGTGCATAAGCTGCATTCCACGTGGCATCGCCATAAGCTCTGCAGGTGTTTGGAAGGGCTGTTTGGTCAGGCTAAGATTGGTCTGCAGGGACAGATCATCATTGCCGCCACTGATCCCAGCGGAGACCACATGTTCTTCCCCCTTGGCTTTTGAGACACGTTCTGCCTCTTCAAAGTTGGAGAAACCGAACCATTGTTTGATGTTTCTATTGTCTTCGATTGTGAGGATTTCATGTTTGCCGAGCATGCGCTCGATTTCTGAACGGCTTTGGGTGATCATTGAAACGGTGACGCCGTAGGCCCGCAGGGTGGTCAGAGCTTCAACCAGTTTCTTCACTTGTGCATTGGTAAATTCGTCTGCACCGATCCAGAGCGGACCAGCTCGCAAGTACGCTGCGCGGATGAAGCTCATCAGGTGCAGTCCATAGCAGATGCCCATCGACCCCATGTTGGCTTGTGATCCCCAGAGAAACACAACAGCACGTTTTTGAATCAAATCAGTGTGGGTCGTATCGGTTTTGTGGCCTGCGAGATGGAGCCGCGTCCCAACGCCAAAAATACGCATCGCGTCACATGCCGCCTGCAAATGCTGTGGCCAATGTTCATGTTTCGCCTTTCCGACTATGTTCACAGCGAGGCTTTTGAGCATGCCATCGCCCTCAACCGCTTCGATCTCAGCAAAATGGCGCAGCTGGTCTGGATTTGACAACAAGGCCCAGACAGCGCCGGGTGTCGCCATCTCAGGATCGCGTTTCAACAGCAGATAAATTACGAACTCGATCAGCAGGCGTGGCCAAGCCCTGAAGTACCGGTTTCGTTGATCGTTTTCTGGTTCTTCAATGGCTGTCAGCGTTACCGCATCATTGGCAAAAACCTGATCCTCAGGATGCGTCAGGTACGTTTGTACAACCGATTGCATCGCATTGAGCCTGACGCGCCCGTGAACGTCACACGGCAGTACATAGGTGTCGTCGATAACAGCAGTCGGCACACCCAACTCTTTGAGCATGGGTAGGCACTGCGCGGCGATCTCTGCGTCCTTATTGTCCATCACCAGAATGGCTGAGCGACCTGATGACGCCAACAGCGAGAACTGAGGTGCCCCTGATTTTCTAGACGCCTGCTTCGTCCGCTCTTCTGCACCAACACTCTGTATCAGGGTGCTTCAGAAATTCTCAAATGAATGCAAAAATGAACCGTACTAGACAGTTAGTTGTCTCATGGGGTTCCATTGTGGATCACTCAATCCCATACTCAGAGGTAGACTGAGGGGGGGACCGGATTATCCGATTGGAAAGAGGCTGGTGCACCGGTTCAGGAACCCGTTGATCCAGGTATCGATAGCTAGGACAAAACTGATCCGGATCAAAGCGGCGAGGGGAGCGGATGGGTAGGAAGTGATTCATAGTCCAAACCTCACATCCGAGGAGGCCCGCATGTTGCGCCTTGCATCCGTTCTTTATTCTCTTATCGGCAGCAGTCTTGCCGGCGCTGGCGTTATCGCCGTGCTGGTGGCTGGTTTTGTGTCGGTCAATGCCATTCTGCTGGCAGCAGCAGCCGGTGCTGTCCTGGGACTGCCAGTGGCCTGGATGGTGGCACGCCAGCTGTATCAGAACTCGGCGCATTAGACCGCATCAAGCGACAGATAGATTAGAACAGACGGGGCTGTGCCACGGCTGTTCTGTCTGCGCGTGGTTCAGGCGTTCAGAAACGCGCGGGCATTGGCCTCGAACTCGCGTGGCTTTTCTGCGTGCAGCCAGTGGCCTGCGCCGGGGATCTTGGCAAAACGGGCATTGGGAAACCGGGCCAGGATAGTCTCGCGATCTTCGCGGCGCACATAGTCCGAGGTTCCACCGGATAGAAACAACACGGCTCCGGGCCATTGGGCCACGGTTTCGGGAAAGGACATGATCTTGGGCATGTGCTGCGCCAGGGTGTCGAGATTGAGCCGCCAGCCTTTGTTGGGAATATCCAGAGACTGGGTGAAAAAGCTCTGCAGGGCAGGCTCTACACCGGCTGCGGCCAGCTGCGACTCGACATCGGGGCGGCGTTCCACCTGATCAAAATCCACCGCGCGCATGGCTTCGATGAATTGGATCTGGCTGTGGCCATAGGGGACCGGAGCGATATCGGCAACGATCAGCCGGTTGACCAGCTCTGGGTGGTTCAGGGCCAGCATCATCGAGGCCTTGCCGCCCATGGAGTGCCCAATCACATCCATCTGACCGCCATGTGCTATGATCACCTCGGCCAGATCCTCGGCCATCTCTGGATAGCTATGGCCTTGGGTCCAGGCGCTTTGGCCATGGTTGCGCATGTCTACCGCCACCACTTGCCGCTCATCCGAGAGCCTCTTGCAGATGACCCCCCAGTTTCGCGCGGATCCATAGAGCCCGTGTGCGATCAGAAGGGAGGGTTTATCGGTGGCTTGGCCATGTACAATCGTGTTCAGCATGGGGCAGTGATATCGCCCGTAGTGATGCATGGCCAGACCCATTGAGGCGCGCCGAGGCTTGGGGTAACAACGGGAGAGAACAATAGGGCCAAGGCGAAGGGCCCAAGGGAGCGGAGCGCCAGTATGGCCCAGGACATCTTAGCTGATATTGAGGAAGTAAGGGAGCTGCTCGGCTCGCGGGCGGAGGCTTCTGGTGATCTGGCGACAGCTTTGGGCAAGGCCCGTCGCAGGCTGCCGCGCCGGATCTATAAGCAGGGCATGAAGCTGGCAGAGGCCCTGCCGCTACTGGAACACCCCAAGCTGCGGCTGATCCAGGACGAAAAGGCCCTAAAACGGGCCGCGCGTGAAGTGAAGACACATCTCAAGAAGATTGATGTAGCGGATCGGCGCAAGGGCCGCATTCTGGATATTCTGGGCAGCATGGCGTTTTCGATTTTGGTGGTATTTGTGCTGCTGTTGACGGTGCTGCGCTGGCGCGGGTTTATCTGACAGCTTTCCAAGCTGGCCAATCCGAACTACCCTTTGAACAAGGTTCAGGGAATAGGGCAATGGTGACAAAATCAGAGCAGCGCCGCGTTGCGCTACGCGAAAAACTGACCGAAGCGGCGGAGCGCCGGATAGAAGCGCAGGGTGCCAGTGCCCTGCGGGCGCGGGATCTGGCCAAGGATGCGGGCTGCGCGGTGGGCGCGATCTACAATGCCTTTGAGGATCTCAATGCCATTGTCATGGCCGTGAATGGGCGTACTTTTAGAAAGCTCGGGGCCTGTGTCACCGGTTCCTTGGACGGAGCTGAGGGGCAGAGCCCGCAGCAGCGCCTGGTCCTGATGAGCCATGCCTATCTTGGCTTTGCCGCTGATAATACATCCCTGTGGCGGGCGCTGTTTGATATTGATCTACCTGTGGATGGGCCAGTGCCAGCCTGGTATCTGCAAGAGTTGGAGGCGCTATTTGCCAATATCGCCCGCCCGGTGTCAGAAGTTTTCCCGGATAAATCACCCGCCGAGCTGGCCTTGATGGTGCGGGCCTTGTTCTCTTCGGTGCATGGAATCGTGCTCTTGGGATTGGAGAATCGGATCTCTGGCGTACCGCGAGGGCGTGTAGAAGAGATGATCTCACAGATTTTGCTTCAGATTACAGAGCGTTAGGAGAAAATTGAACACCGTTCATGTTTTTTCTTGAACGCCGTTCATTCAATTGCTACATCCATCTCATGAACGATGTTCACGAAATGGAGGAAGCAATGTTCTCGACTTTGAAAACTCTGATCACCGGCGCAAATGCCCGTGCCGAAGAGCAGCTGCGCGACAAGTATTCGATCGAACTGATTGACCAAAAGATCCGCGAAGCCGAAGGCAACCACCGGGCCGCCAAGATGACCCTGGCCAGCCTGATCCAGCGCCAGCGTAGCGAGGCGCAGCAGCTGGCGCGGCTGGAGGCGCGCATCAGTGATCTGATGGGGCGGGCCAAAGAGGCATTGGCTGACGAGCGCATGGACCTGGTGCAGCCAGCCACTGCGGCCATTGCGCAGATGGAAAATGAAAGGGATCAACGTCAGGAAACTGTTGCCCGGCTCGAGGCGCGGGTCCTGCAACTGCGCCAATCCCTGGAGGCGGCACAGCGCCGCATAACCGATCTGAAGCAGGGGGCGGTTATGGCGCGGGCTACGCGGCGCGAACAGGATATCCAGCGCCGGTTGAACCAAAGTCAAAGCCTGGGCCAGAGTCCGATGGAAGAGGCCGAAGCCCTGGTCAGCCGGGTGCTGCAACAGGATGATCCTTTTGAGACCGGCCAGATCTTGCAAGAGATCGACCGAGGCCTAAACCATGCAAATGCGGCACAGGACTTGGCGGATGCGGGCTTTGGCGATCAGCACCGCAGCACGGCTGCAGATGTGTTGAACCGCCTGCGCCAGCAATAAGAACACCCAGATTTCAAACCCAAGACTATTCAGACCGGAGTTTTACTATGACCAACGAACGCAATGACAACGCTTTGATTTCTATCCTCAATATGGCCGGTGTTGCCATTTCCTACGGGATGCTCGGCATTTCCCTCTGGCTTTCCACGGATGTACCACTGGCCACCAAAGGCTTTTGGGCCATGGGCATCCTGCTTTTGACGCTGAGCCTGATCAATGTGGTGAAATACCGTTTTGACAATCGCTCCAGCGAGGACCGCATTCGTCGCATCGAGGATGCCCGCAACGAAAAGATTCTGGAAGAGGCGCTGCTGGATCCAAAATCGGATCTGTAATCTTCAAAAAGCAATTGCATCGGACCGCAGAGGCTTGCGCAAATAGTGAGTTTTACCGTTCCTTAGATCTTGCTGCAAAAACTGCAGAGCCGCCGCTGGAGTGCCCAGCGACGGCTCTGGTTTTTAGGGGTTTGGGCCTGACTTACAGGTTTGGATAGAGCGGAAATTTGGCGCAAAGGGTCGAGACCTTGCCCCGTACCGCGGCTTCCACTTCTGCATTGCCTTCTTCGCCATTGGCGGCCAGGCCATCGACCACTTCAACGATCAACTGAGCGATCTCGCGGAATTCAACCTCACCAAAGCCACGAGTGGTGCCTGCGGGTGTGCCGAGACGGATACCAGAGGTGACCATGGGCTTTTCAGGGTCAAACGGAATGCCGTTTTTGTTGGTGGTGATATGGGCGCGGCCCAGGGCCTTGTCGACGATATTGCCGGTCACGCCTTTGGGACGCAGATCAACCAGCATAACATGAGTGTCGGTGCCGCCGGTGACAATGTCCAAACCACCTTTGATCAGCTCATCCGCCAGAGCAACCGCATTGGCGCGGACTTGTTTCTGGTAGTCTTTGAACTCGGGGCGCAGGGCTTCGCCAAAGGCCACGGCCTTACCAGCGATCACATGCATCAAGGGGCCGCCCTGGATGCCGGGGAAGATTGCCGAGTTTACCTTTTTGGCGATATCCGCATCATTGGTGACGATCATACCACCACGGGGACCGCGCAGGGTCTTGTGGGTGGTGGTGGTGGCCACATGGGCATGCGGGAAGGGCGAGGGGTGCTCTCCGGCGGCGATCAGACCAGCGATATGCGCCATGTCGACCATGAAGAAGGCACCAACGGAATCAGCGATTTCACGGAAACGGGCAAAGTCGATCTGACGTGGGATGGCAGAACCACCAGCGATGATCAGCTTGGGCTGGTGCTCAGTTGCCAGGGCCTGGATCTGATCGTAGTCGATCAGGTTGTCGTCTTCACGCACACCGTAGTGAATGGCGTTGAACCACTTGCCCGACTGGTTGGGACGTGCGCCATGGGTCAGGTGCCCACCCGCAGAGAGGTCCATGCCAAGGATGGTATCACCGGGCTGGATCAGCGCCTGGAACACACCCTGGTTGGCCTGGGAGCCAGAGTTGGGCTGCACATTGGCAAAGTCACAGCCAAACAGCTGTTTGGCGCGGTCAATGGCGAGGTTCTCGGCGACATCGACGTGCTGACAACCACCATAGTAGCGGCGGCCTGGGTACCCTTCGGCGTATTTGTTGGTGAGCACCGAGCCCTGCGCTTCCATCACGGCGGCAGAGACGATATTCTCAGAGGCAATTAGCTCGATCTCGTCGCGCTGGCGGTGCAGCTCGTCGGTCATCGCACCAAAAAGTTCAGGGTCACGTTCAGCCAGAGCTTCGGTGAAAAATCCGGGGTCACGGGTGGTCGCTGTCATGGTGGCTCCGCTAGGTAAGAAGGGCAGGGTAGGTGGATCTGGAGATTTCCTATCGGAAACATCAGGGATCTTAAAGGCTGTAAAGCGGCAATCATCGAACATAGAGCGGCAACTCTGGTCTTTGTGGTTCAGCTGTGCTTGTTTCGGAACGAAATGGCTCACACCGGAAACAGGGTTTAGAGACTATGAGAATCGCCTTCTTGGCCAGTGATGCTCCTGTAGCGCAAACGGCCTATGACGCCCTGGTGACATTGCACGGGAATACAACGCCCGAAAAGGCTGATGTGATTGTTGCCCTGGGCGGTGATGGATTCATGCTCAAAACCCTGCACGAGGTGGTTGATCTGGCGGTGCCGGTCTACGGAATGAACCGGGGCACCGTTGGTTTTTTGATGAATGAGTACCACGAGGATGGCTTGATCGGGCGGCTTGAAGACGCCGAGGAAGAAATCATCAACCCTCTGTCGATGACGGCCATGGATCGTTCCGGTGTCACGCACAAGGCGCTGGCGATCAATGAGGTGTCCTTGCTGCGTGCTGGCCCGCAGGCAGCGCGGTTAAAGATCTCTGTGGATGGCCGTCAACGGCTGGCGGAACTGGTCTGCGATGGCGCATTGGTCTCCACTCCGGCGGGGTCCACCGCTTACAATTATTCCGCCCATGGGCCGATCCTTCCCATTGGTTCGGATGTGCTGGCATTGACTGCCATTGCCGCCTTTCGGCCCCGCCGTTGGCAGGGGGCCTTGCTTCCCAGCAGTGCCAGGGTACGGTTTGATGTTTTGGAGGCCGACAAACGACCGGTGATGGCGGATGCAGATTCGATCTCTTGCCCGGATATCGAATGGGTGGAAATCCAGACTGAGCGGAGCATTCGCCACAAGATCCTGTTTGATCCCGGCCATGGCTTGGAAGAGCGGTTGATTTCAGAGCAATTCACCTGACCTCCATGCGGTAGGCTCTGGCGCCCGAATATCACCGATCAAGCCTTAGGTGAGTTGAGTTCCATTTTGCGCATCTTTTAGTTGCGCGCTATACGATCACGTTTCTGTGAGGGGGCTGTCTTGTGCCCCTGTGATCAGTCATTCTGCTAGAGCGGGAAGTCCAGTTTCCAAGTATGATTTTGTTTTTAATGGATTTACCGGTGTGGAGTGGCTGCCCTGGCCTTATGGGATGGAAAGCCGCTGGTCAGCGAGTTTTCACGGTATGAAAGGGACCGGGAGGGGAGCAATCCATCTCCCGGTTTCCTTTCTGCCTCTGCTATGCCGGTACTGCGGGGGCAAAGACTTGGTTGCGGATCAGTATCACTGGCGCGGTCAGTGGGTACTTTTAGCCCATCAGATCCCACAAATGCGGGCTGAAACGTCCAACCCGCTGTTCGATCGCAACGCAGGCATCCACGGCCATATCTTCGCGCCAACTGCGGGCCACGATCTGCACATTGATCGGCTGTGGGCCGGTTTCCAGTGGAGCCAGACGGGCGGGCACGCAGCCTGCAGGCAGGCCGAGGTAGTTCATCGCATAGGAATAGACCGCACAGCCCAGCACCTCGTGCACGCCCTCGGCACCTTCGGTGTCGCGGTCGGGTTTAAAGAAGGGCTGCGGTAAAAACGGCGTCAGCACCAGCGGATAGTCCTGCATAAAGACCGCCCATTCACGCGCATAGTGGCTGCGCTTGGCCATCATTTGCAGCAGTTCGGTTCCAGCAAAGGGCGGGAACTCCTGAAAATAGACCTCAAAGATCTTTTGCACGGTTTCGGACCCGGCTGCATCCACGTCCTGCTTCATCATCGCATAGACTTCACCCATCAAGGCCCGATACCCGGAGCGCCCGGCCTCAAAGACATTGGGCGGCTCGACCTCTTCGACCACATAGCCGGCATCGGCAAGGGCATCGCGCGCAGTCTCCAACGCCACATTGACCTCTGGATGCAGGTCATAGCCAAAGGTGTTGCGGGTAAAAGCCACCTTGATGGGGCCATCCTGTGCTTCGCCCCGCCAGGGCAGGGGAACATGGAAAGGATCGCGGATATCCGCTGCGATCAGGCTTGGCATCGCTAGATGCAGATCAGCAGCCGAACGGGTGATCAATCCCTGTACCGACATCGATTGCGCCAGCATGCCGCGCTCTGCCTTTTGGCTGGGGTTCCAGGCGGGAACGCGTCCCAGGCCAGGTTTGACGGTGACAGCCCCATTGGCCGAGGCCGGAAACCGTAGGCTGCCACCAATGTCATTGCCATGGGCCAGCGCGCCAATGCCCGCCATCACCGCAGCGCCGGCACCACCAGAGGAGCCGCCCGGTGAGATATGCTCCCCCCAGGGGTTATGGGTGCGGCCATGCAAGGGATTGTCGGTATCGGCGCGAAAGGAGAACTCTGGCGTATTGGTCCGGCCAATCACCACGGCGCCCGCCTTTTCCAGATTAGCCACCACCGGCGCATCGCCCGGTGCAATCAGATCCTTCAGCGCGGTGACCCCATTAGAGGTGGCATGGCCTTCCTGATCGACATTGATCTTTATGGTGACCGGAACCCCCTGCAGCGGACCTGGTGCAGCCCCACTGGCACGGGCCTGGTCCAGAGATTGCGCGCGGGTCAGCGCCTCGACGCTCAAATCTTCGACCACTGCGTTCAGGGCGGGGTTTACTGCCGCCATGCGGTCAATCGAAGCCTGCACTGCGGCTTCAGCAGAAATATCACCGGCGCGGGTCAGGGTGGAAAGGTCCGTGGCGCTCAGGCGCCAAATGTCATCTGTGTTCATAAAGCTGTTCTCCTGCCCGGCAGGGTAGAGCGGCAATATGGGGTTGCAAGGGAAACCAGACGGCAGCGGCCTGCCATCTGGAAAAATCTACGGGAAATGCCAGTTTTAGCGCGATTGCCTGGGCCAAGTGGTCGGACGGGGGCCTGCGCCCCCGGTCCCTCGTGGCTTGGTCTCAGCCTTTGGCGTAGCCGAGGCCCTGCAGCGCCACAGTGATTTCGTCTAGAATCACTGGATCATCAATGGTGGCAGGCATCTTCCATTTGGTGCCATCGGCGATATTGACCATGGTGCCGCGCAGGATCTTGCCCGATCGCGTCTTGGGCAGGCGATCCACCACCACCGCCAGCTTAAAGGCCGCAACCGGCCCGATCTTTTCGCGCACCAGCTTGACCACCTCGGCGACGATTTCGCTGTGATCGCGGGTCACCCCGGCGTTGAGGCAAAGGAACCCAAGCGGCATCTGGCCTTTGAGCTGGTCTGCGACACCAATCACCGCGCATTCCGCAACATCCGGGTGACCTGCCAGCACTTCTTCCATGCCGCCGGTGGAGAGCCGGTGCCCCGCCACATTGATCACATCATCAGTGCGCGCCATGATATAGAGGTATCCGTCCCCATCCTTCATACCGGCATCGCCGGTCTCATAATAGCCGGGGAAGGTGGTGAGGTAGCTTTTCTTAAACCGGTCCTCAGCATTCCACAGGGTTGGCAGGGTGCCGGGGGGCAGGGGCAGCTTGATAGCAATTGCGCCCAGCTCGCCCGCCGCAACCGGGTGGCCGCCTTCGTCCAGAATGTCGACCTCGTAGCCGGGCATCGGCACCGCGGGGGACCCCAGTTTGGTAGGCAGCTCTTCAATACCCAGCGGGTTGGAGGCAATCGACCAGCCGGTTTCGGTTTGCCACCAGTGATCCACAATTGGGACGTTCAGTTTGTCTTGCGCCCAGGTGATGGTGTCCGGATCGGCGCGCTCCCCCGCCAGATAGACCTGGCCGAGGTAGCTGAGGTCATACTTGCCAACAAATTCGCCCTGTGGGTCTTCGCGCTTGACCGCTCTGAAGGCTGTCGGCGCGGTGAAAAAGCTTTTGACTTTGTGTTCCGAAATCACCCGCCAGAAGGTGCCCGCATCAGGGGTGCCGATGGGCTTGCCTTCAAACACGATAGTGGTGTTGCCATGGATCAGCGGTGCGTAGCAGATATAGCTATGGCCCACGACCCAGCCCACATCCGAGGCTGCCCAGAACACATCGCCCGGATCAACATTGTAGATGTTCTTCATCGTCCAGTTCAGGGCCACCAGCTGGCCCGCGGTGTGGCGGATCACGCCCTTGGGCTGACCAGTGGTGCCGGAAGTATAGAGGATATAGGAGGGGTGATTGCCTTCAACCGGCACACATTCGGCGGGTTCCACACCATATTGGAAGCCATGCCAATTGACGTCACGGCCCTCAATCAGCTCGGCAACCTCTTGTTCGCGTTGTAAAATGACGCAGAACTCTGGCTTGTGCTCGGCCAGATCAATGGCGCCATCCAGCAGCGGTTTGTAATGCACCACCCGGCCAGGCTCGAGCCCGCAGGAGGCGGCAATGATGGCCTTGGGCGTGGCATCGTCAATCCGCACGGCCAGTTCATTGGCGGCAAATCCGCCAAAAACCACCGAATGCACTGCGCCAATACGGGCGCAGGCCAGCATGGCCTCCAGCGCCTCGGGGATCATCGGCATATAGATGATAACACGATCGCCTTTCTCGATGCCCTTGGCGCGCAGCGCACCGGCGAGGCTGGCGACGCGATTGCGCAGCTCTACATAGGAGATCTCGCGCTTGGTATGGGTGATTGGGCTGTCATAGATGATTGCTGTCTGCTCGCCGCGTCCGGCCTCGACATGGCGGTCCACGGCGTTATAGCAGGTGTTGACGCGGGCATCAGCGAACCATTCAAAAAGGTCTTCGCCCTTGGTTGTCAGCGCTTTGGAGGGTTTTTCCACCCAGTCGATGGCCTCTGCAGCCTGCATCCAAAAGGCTTCGGGGTCAGCTTTCCAGTTGGCATAGATCTCTTTGTATGACATCGGCGTCCTCCACGCGTTTTGTTTCGCAAAGTGTTACGCCTAGGCGCGCCATCGGAGCAAGAGATCTTAATGACCCCGCGTCACAGAGACGCAATTTCTTTGCAGAAAGGGGGCAAACATGACTGCAAAAAAATTGCAAACCTCCAGTTTTTTGGGTGGATATCGCCAAGACTTCAAAAATTCGCTGAGTCTCTATGTAGCGGGTGTAGCGGTGTCTGACGTCAGTGTAGCGGTGTACCCTGCCGGGCAGTGGGCAAACCGACCTCACCTACATCAAGGTATTGGGCTGGTTCTATCTCAGCATTCGCCCATTGTCCTCGGACCAATGGCGGACAAGGGCTCATTCCTCGACGACTACAGCCGCTAAATCGTCTCATGGAAGCTTTGTACAACTATGCGGGCGCAGGACGTGACGGATACACTGGATCTGGCCTTGCAGGTCGCCGGTTGTGACCAGATCCATGTCGTCCACAAGCCACGTCTGCTCAGCGATCGAGCCATTGGAACGCCATTGGTCCGAGAGACAAGGGCGAGGAGCTCCAGTTACCTCTCAGAGGATCTGTCAGAATGATTGAAGGATAAAGGCATGAAGCACTCGCGCGGTGCGCCATATCATCCGAAAACCCAAGGTAAGATCGAGCGCTGGCACCAGACCTTAAAGAACCGGATCTTGCTGGAAAACTACTTCCTGCCGGGTGATCCTGAGGCCCAGATCGAAGCCTTCGTCGATCACTACAATCATCAGCGCTACCACGAGAGCATCAACAACCTCACACCCACTGATGTCTCCTTCGGGCGTGACAAAACCATTCTAAAGCAACGCGAAAGGATCAAGCGAAAGACACTCGAAGCGCGACGCTTGCATCACCGCCAGCACGCGGCATAACCAAACCAAACAGATGAGCCAAACGCTCTCTTAGTTTAGGCAGCCTGTGGTTCCAAAAACTCTGACGACAGGCATTGAGCGCGGCGATTCAGTCGCAGGCGGTTGAAGAAAATCGCCGGGATGCCTTGGCGGCCAGGGTGCGCGCTTTGGAGGCCAGAAGCGCCGCGCGGGATGCCTCTTATGAACACCTGACGCGCAGCCTGCAGGAAATGAAAACGCAGCTTTCGGAGAATAACCGGCTGCTGCGCGAGATGCTGCGCAAGGCCCAGATCCGCAGCCAGTAACCACCCCGACAATTAATCCTGAAACCACCCTGCCTATGGCGGGGTCATTTGCATTGGAGCAATGAAATGAAACTGATCTCTGACTGGAAGGTCACGCTAAAGAAATCTTGGTCGATCTGGCTCATCCTCGCGGGGCTTGTCTCGCTTGGTGGCTTCTTCCTTGCCCTGGTCAGTCCAGAAATGCTGGGCTGGGATCCGGTTTACTTCGCCATGGCCTCGGCGCTCTGCCAGGTGCTGGCGATCCCGGCGCGGCTGGTGCTTCAGAAAAGCATCACCGGCCTTGCCGAGTTCCGGCGCAACCAGGTGGGCGCGATCCGTCGCCGCACGGTTGGGGCGATTGCGGGCAGTGGCATCGCGCTGACCTCGGCCATTGGCCTCATTGGCCAATGGGAAGGGCTGCGCACAGAGGCCTATCGCGATGTGGTTGGCGTCTGGACCGTTTGCTATGGCGAAACCAAAGGGGTGCAGCCCAGTGACAGCTACAGCAAGGTCGAATGTGATGCGATGCTGGCGCGTGAGATTATCTCCTATGAAGCGCAGCTTGATCGCTGCCTGACCCATCCGGTGCCCGTCGGTATGAAAATCGCCCTGGTCTCCTGGACCTACAATGTCGGGGCGGGTGCCGCTTGCAAATCGACCCTGGTGCGCAAGGCCAATGACGGGGATCTTGTCGGTGCCTGCAATGAACTGCCGCGCTGGAACCGTGGCGGCGGGCGGGTGATCCGTGGCCTGAGCAACCGGCGCGGCGCTGAGCGGGCGATGTGCCATCAGGCCCTGAAAGAGGCCGCATGATACAGGCCAGGATTATTGCCTGGGTTCTGCGCAATCTGCCGGGGCTTGCCCTGGTGGCGGTGTTGGCCGGGGCGGTCTGGTTTATCGGCGATGCCTTCAATGACCGGAGCCGCCTGTGAGCTTCCCCCTTTGAAGTGGTCCGCCCCTATAGTTAGGAAAGCGGAGGACCAAGTATGGCCATTAAGAGACCCAAGCCGGAAGAGATCGTCGTGAAGTTACGGCAGGTTGAAGTACTGATGGGACAAGGCATGCCCCG
>NZ_JBDWPJ010000175.1:0-21517 GCF_039971195.1 Pseudophaeobacter sp. | reverse complement strand
GGGCATGCCTTGTCCCATCAGTACTTCAACCTGCCGTAACTTCACGACGATCTCTTCCGGCTTGGGTCTCTTAATGGCCATACTTGGTCCTCCGCTTTCCTAACTATAGGGGCGGACCACTTCAAAGGGGGAAGCTCAGGTCCGCTTGGAGCCCTTTGTTAGAGATGCTGCAGAGCGCGCGAAGGTCGGATTTCAAAAAGAAATGCCCGGAGACCAAAAATACCTTTGACCCTGACGTTAGTGTCAGGGCTCTAAACAACCCTCCTATCGAAACCGAAAGATTCGCAGATAGGAGATTGAGCGAGATGACAAAAAAAGATGAATGGCAGGGCAAAGTAGCGATCGTCACAGGAGGCAGCTCCGGAATAGGCCAGGCGACCGCCTCCGCGCTGGCAGACTTGGGCGCAAATGTCCTGATCACAGGCCGCAATGCCGATAACCTGTCCGATGTTGCCGCCCTGAGCGACAATATTGAAACTTTGCAGATGGATAGCGCAAACGCGAAGAGTGGTGAGCAGATCGTTGACGCGGCCATGTCTCGTTGGGGCCGTATCGATTTGGTCGTCAACAATTCAGGCGCAGGGCAACCAGCCCCGATCGATGCTTATGACGCAGATATCATCGCCAATACGTCGGCTGTGAACATCACGGCCCCATCTGTGCTGGTGAAAGCCGCCCGTGCCGCCCTAAGCGAACAATCTGGGTCAATCGTAAACATCGGCACGGCTGTCTCTCGAAATGCGGCCCCCATGCTGTCGCACTACGGCGCAACCAAAGCCGCCTTGGAACATCTTACACAATCTTGGGCTATCGAGCTGGCAGAAGAGGGCATTCGGGTCAACGCCATTGCTCCCGGCCCAGTTAAAACGGGGGCGCTGACCGGAATGATGGGGCTCTCTGAAGAGATGGCCGAACAAATTGAGGCGCAAGAAACGGCGCAAGTGCCATTGGGCCGCCGAGGTGGGACGGCCGACATCGTACCGTGGATCCTACGCCTCGGAAGCCCGGAAAACGAGTGGATGACAGGTCAGATCCTGACGATCGATGGAGGCTGGTCACTGCGCGCCTGATACGAAAGTACCCCGGTGGAGCGCCCCATCCACCGGGGTTTCCTTGATAAACATTTCGCACGTTAACATGTAGAACAGACTTTGCAGGAGAGGTCTGAGATGCAATCGAAAGAAGCCGCCGATCGGCTGAAAATCACGCAACGCATGCTACGCCACTACGAAAAAGAAGGGCTGATGGAGGTTGGGCGCACAGTCAACGGCTACCGCAGTTACTCAGCAGCCGATTTAAGGCGCGCTGGTCGGATCCGCGATTTTATTGCGACGGGGTTTTCCACTCGAGAGATCCGAGCCATGAGCGCATGCCTGTCGGACGAGGGTTCTGGCCCATGCGAAGGCGGCGTGGAAAAACTGCGAGAAAAGCTTGAGCATATCGATAGGCTACGAGCGGAACTAGACGAAAAGCGAAGCGCAGTCATTGACAGGCTCGCCACCCTGCAAAACGACCTTGTCACCCTTAGCAGTCCTTGATCTTTGGCCCGTCAATGGCTGCTTTGTCCGTACTGCTGCCGTTCAAACCCAGAAGATCGCCGCACCTCGCATCAATGACCGCTTTTCACGCGGCTTCGCAGCGGCCGAAAGCTATGCTCCCATACCGAAAGGCGGGCTTTGCAAATGTCGCTAACTGCGCGTAGCCGTCGTTGTTGACCAAACACTATAGGGTAGCGCCGATCAGCCCAGGTTGCGGATGACTGCTCTCAGCCCAAAGCAGCCTTTTCTACTGAACCACTCCTTCTGAAAGCAGTCACTTGCCTCACCAGGTAGCATCAGTGCTGATGCGGGACAAACCCGCCTTTAGCTGCGGCGCAGCATCATATGATTCTAGAAGTAGCAATGAACGGATCGCGGACCTTGTTTTCTTGCCGATTATGGTGGCCTGCGATGGCCATAAGCTGAGCGAAAGTCGTTCGTTCCTGTGCCGGCCACCTGAGCGAATTTCCTTTACTAACCCTCATTTTCGCGCTTTTACTTGTTTCATAACTTGGAACCAATTGCCTGTGACCGAGCCTTTTTTGTTGAAAGATTTTTTGCTCGGCGCCCTGTGTCAGAGCCTGCGACGGCACAAGATCGGCATTTCGAAAATACATTTGATAAGGCCGAAGAAATGGCAAAAAAAACCGCTCAGGACATAAAGGTAGAAGCCGCAAAGCTTTCGGAATTGATAGCCCGTATGCGCAAGAAAGATCACAATTTTGCGCTGACCCTCGGCAAAGAGGGTGGCGTCATTTTGGCGGCGGACCCCAAAAAGGGCGCAAGCGTCATGTGGCGTCAGGCCAAGGCAAACGGCGGAACGTCCAAGGGCTGTATGGGCGTGGCTTCGGTCAAAGGCAAATTGATCCAATTCTACCCTGAAGGTGGGGATGAGCCGCCCAAATCGCTCTATTTGAACACCAAAAAACACCTCAAGGATTTGGGGCTGGCCTTCAAGGTCGCCTTTGTTTTGCCAGATGGGGCGGTGATCGGTGGGGAAGACGACGGCGAAGCCGGTGCACCCATGTCCGAGGGCACAGAAACCGAGGAGCAAGTGCCAGCGCCCGCGTCCAACGGCAAAAACGAGGATGCCGCCCGTGTCGCCGCGCTGAAGCAACAGATCAAGGACATGTCGCCCAAAGTCGCCGCATTGGCCAAGTCGGGGCATCCCGCCGCGGGCAAGCTAGCCACGGCTCTCAAAACGGCTGTTGCAGCACTCGGCTCCGGGCAGCTCGACAAAGCCGAAGCTGTTCTGGCCAAAGTCGCACCAGCGCTCGACAAGATCGGTGATGCAGCACCACAGACCGTAGATGACGCCGCGCCGGACAACAGCGCAAAAATCCGCAAACAGTTGGAAACAGCATTTAGGCCGATTGCGCAAGACCTGGACAAGCTCAAGGACGAGGCCGGCGAAAAGGTCGCGCAAAAAGCCGATCAGGTCGCGACAATGTTCTGGCAGGTGCTGGACGCAAGCGACTGGAAGAAAGCGGTCAGCGTCCTCAAACTGTCAAAAGCCTTTGCGGACAAAGAGATCGCAGCACTTACCAAGCAAGTGTCCGAAGCAGAGACCGGCATTCTTTCGGGGATTTCCGATTTTCTGGGCGATGTCGCCGACACAGTGACCAACACCGTCGGTGACATCGCTGAAGCAGCCTCTGACATTGCGGCAGAGGCTATGGAACAGATCGACGATTTCGTCGACAGTCTGACTGAAGACGGGCGCAAGAAACTGGAACTGCAGGCGCTCGGCTTCAGCGAAGAAGAGCAGGACCGAATCGTTGCCGCACTGGCCACCGACCCAAATGCGATGCGCGACGCCAAGGCCAAGCTTGTCGACGACATGGACATCACGCCGGACCAAAAGACGGCCCTAAAATCCATCGCCGGTGGCAACCCCCGCACCTTCAAAGCCATGTGCGATCTGGCAACAACGGATCCGGCCAGCTTTGCCGCAGCAACAGCAACCATGGCGGCACTGGACGCGGACGGCCCGCTTGATGTCACCCCGGCAGGTGTGCAGGCAACCCGTGACGCACGCATCGCCGCCCGCGCAGCGGAGGGCCCGGCCCAAGAGGCAATCACCACAGCCCAAATTGCAATCGATGCTCTGCAATCCGGGCCCGCGCTCGGATCGTCCTGGGAGACCGCACAACAAGCGTCCGCCGACGCGGAAAAAGCCTGGGCAGAGTTCAACGCCGCACTGCCAGACCCAAAGGATATGACCGAGGCCGAGCGCCAGGAGGCGATGCTGCGCGGGATGGAGCTGGACCGCCAACGCAAGGACGCAGCGCAGGCGGTCATCGACGCCGAAGCCGCCGACAAGGCCGCCGCCGCCGCGTCATTGACCGAGGCGCAAGCCGCACTTGCCAAGGCCAAGGACGATCAAACCGCAGCCCTTGAAACGCTTAAGGCACAGGACGCCAAACGGGGCATGCTCGATGCACTGACGTTTGGGCGGCTGTCCCCGGACGCACACCCCCAGATCGCGCCAGAAGACAAAGCAAAGTTTCTCGAAGTATTCGCCAAAGACGGCCAGATTGGGCGCAACGCGCTGGACCTCGCTGCACATTCCCCCGACCCATCGGTGATCGCGCAAAACGCAGGGTTCGTGGCCGACAAGATGCTGGACGGGTTTGCCGCCCCGTCCGGAGACAAGCTCGATCTTCCCGAAGCAGACATGCGCAACATGGCCACCAATGCCCTGCGCATGGGGGCAAGTGAGGGACAGTCCTACTTCGATGGCTTCTCGACCTACCTGGCCAGCGGAAAACAGCTCCAGCCCGACCCCCATGGCGGGCTCACCACGCCGCTGTCCGACCCGGCCGCAGAACGGCAGCGCAAAAACGCCATCGCCCTGTCGCGCACCCAAGCGATGAGTGCGGCGGTCATTAATGACAAGGGCGCAGTCAATTTCGGCTCTGACACCGCCGAGGCGGCGATGGACCATATGATGTTCCACCCCGGCAGCCTAACGCATTTCACACCGCAAATGACCGACAAAATGAACGAGGTGAAAACTCTGTTCACATCTGATGCGACCAAGGTTGAGGCCCAGGGCGTCATCGACGGCACGGCCCTTCCGGCGGTGGGCGCGCCGGGGCGGACAAATGCGTTGAAACTGGTCGCGGGCACGACGGGCAAGGATGCGGGCGCCGTAACTGACGCCGATGCCAAAGCGTCTGTATTGGCGGCAATGATGACACCGCTCAGCCAGGGGCCAGTCGGCTCGTGCTTCTCGACGGCCCCGGTGCGCGGCATCCGCGAAACCGACCCGATCCGCGCGATGACGCAGTTCAGCGAACTGGCCAACACCGGGATGTACACGACGCCAAACGGCCAAACCTACCCGGCCAACGTGAACCCACCCAAGGGCGAAAACCCGCTGATGCGCAGTTGGGAATACTCTGTGGCGACAGCCGCCGCAGAGCTGACGACAAGCCGCGAACACAAAAAACTGACGGGCGCGCTCAGCAAACCGGAAACCTTTGCGGGGATGAAAGACGTCATTCCCGACGAAAAATGGAACTCCTCAAGGGATCCCGACACAGGGCTGGTCATCCCCGGCGTGTCGGCAAAGCTGCGCAAGGCGATCACTCAGCAACTGAAGTTTGAATATAGCGCAGGCCCCGAAGTGGGCGCAGTCGGCGGCAGCGGAGACGGCAGTTCGACCGAAGGCGGGTATCAGGTCACCTACAAGGGCAAGGCACTTGCCAATGAGGCTGACTTTGTTGCCGCAATGAAGGACATCGCCCTGACCGCAACGGGCTATTCAGCGACAAGTGATGAAGGCAAGGCCGTCATCGCCGTGATCGAGGACCCGAAATTCGCCAATACGATCCTGGATTCCTATGGCGCTCCCGATCCCAAGAAAATACGCAAAGACCGTGTGGCACCATGGAACATGTCAAGCGGCGGGTTTGAGGATCAAACCGAACGTGTATTGCAGGGCGGTGAGCCGTCAATCGACAATATGCTCGGCACGACAGGTTTGCTGACATCGCGGTCCGGTCGGACCAAAGACGTCGTTGGTTCCATTTTGGGGCTTGGGTCGACCAAACCCACAGACATGAAGCTGATTTCAACCCGCGGCGACAACGCAAACCACGCCTTCAACGCCCTGCCCGGCCACCCCAGCCAGGACAAAATCCGGGATCCCAACTCGGATGCCAAGATTGAAAAAGAGCTCGTCCAACCGGGGCGCGCACTGGCAAGTACGAAACTGCCAGCCGATCAGGCCGCCCGCCTATATGATGACCAATTACGTGCACTTTTGCCAAGTGTAAGTGCCGACATGCGCGACCTGATCGCCGAGGCGTTCAAGCGTCGCCCAACCGAACCGATGACGCCCAAAAACCTCAAGGCCAAAGTCCAAACCGAGCTTGCAGCATATAAAGCAGTCGAAGCGCAGAGACGTGCAGATGATTGGGTCGCCAAGAATCGCCCGGATGCAGATGCCGCGATGAAACAAAGGGTTCTGGACCACTTTACCAAAGCCGTGGACTCTGACACCTCGGCAGACATTCAGGCGTCACTGATGGATGCCCTGCCTGTGCCCGAGGTTGTGATCGCCGACACGAATTGGGGTGGTCCCGAAGGCCAGATCTATTTCGTGGCCGCACCCGACCCGGTCACCGGTGATCTTGTCATGTGGCAAAAGAATGTTGCCACGGGGCGCATGACCCTGGCAGGTAAGAACTGGGAAGACTCCAATTGGTATGAGATAAAATGACAAAGCCGATCCGGTATCACAGCGTTCCTTTGAATATGGAGACGTCACATGGCTGATTTACTGCCCCCTGTTGAGCTTGAGTTTTCCGCTGCCGGAGCTCCGGTGGTCATAATCGCGGAAACGGTGGTGTCCTCTCCGACGCAGCTGTTGCGAACCGCACCCGCGCTGGCAGATCCGCGTTGGGCGTTTGCCTATGCGCAAATGGTAAATCACGTTGTGCAGGGTGACGACTTCGAGCTGATCATCAAGCCCGATGAATTCCGCGAAAAGTACATGGAGCGCTACAACGCCGAAGATCCCGACGAAGAGGTTGGCCCCGGTACGATCCGCCTGCACAACTTTGGAATCCCGGATTTTGCGGCGATCCACCAGCCTATGAAAAACAGCGACGAGTTGATCTTTTTCGTCGAGAATGTGTTCATGGGCATCCCCTATCGGGTCACGATGACCGAAGGAAGTGCGCCCGACTATCAGCCCGTCGCCATGGTCAAGTGATCAGCCGTCCCACTTGAGTATCTAGTCCACAGAGGCTGATATTGCGTGTCTAACTTTGGCTGCAAAAATCGAAGAATTGACTTGCGAGTGTTTGCCTGGACTCATCCTGAAAGTTGTGGCCTGCATCGTCATGCCACCGCCGAGCGAGGATGAATGTGCCTCGATCTGTAAGGATGTGACCGCTTCTTCACTCTTCGGACTTCAAGTCGATGGGGTGACGAAGCAATTGAATGTGCGCATCTTCGATGGTTTGCAAAGTCCGCTTTCTGCGCATAGCTGCCGTCGACGCCGAGTCCAGGCGGGTCGTCTGGTTAGTGAGCAACCATGGAAGCGTGGGATGTCAGCTCTCAGCCCGAAGCGGTCATTCGTGCCTAGCGCAACTTGAGGTGAGGCTCCGACATGAGGGGTGGAACCCGGACCTTAGCTGCACCTGTGAAGCTTCTGTGCCAGACTGGCAAAAGCAGCTATTCAAGCCCTAGTAGACCGGAGCCCACATGCTGCGCTGCGCACCAAGGTCGGCTGTGCGCAGTTTGTGACCTTTGCAAAGTTCGCCTTTCGACCTGAAAACGTAGCCCTCTACCGCTGCTATGCCGCGTGTGAAGCGGTCATTGATGGGAGTTGCAGCGCATTTGGGGGTTGTAGGGCAGCTGGGCGGACAAAGCGACAACAGTGGAACGTCCAACCCGACATAATTTTGGCACGATCAAATCGTATGACTGGCGGACATTTTGTAGTGGGAGATTTCGCCGTTGCTAAAGCAGTTTGTGAGTGCAGAGTTAAAGAAGCGCTTTCATAGAATGGAGATTGAGTTCGGCGGCGTCGATACTAACGTTATCGCTACAATCCCGCCGGTGCATACCTCATGGAAACCAATTTTCATTCGTGACGATGGTCATGAAGTCACCGTATTCTATGGAGATTTCACGCATGATCACTACAAGTATTACGGAGTAGACGTACCAATTGAAAGCAAAGCAAAAGCTATTGCAGAAGGCTTAGTTGCAGAACTCGCGATGGTGTTTGATGATCAGATAGAGTTTTGGCGCACTAGCTTTTCTGGCGGAATGGGCCCTATTGGCTCACTAAAGGCAATCTCTCACGCTCCAGGGGATATTAAAGCCACACTTTGGTCTGGAAAGGATAGTCACTAAGGGCTCGAAGCGGACCTGCGGCGGTGCGGCAGCAGGGTCGCAGCGATTCCGCATCAGTTCTCAGCCGCCAGATGACAGCAACCATCCCTTTCTTTATAAATTGCCTGGACGGCGCGTACAGGAAGGGTGGAAATCGGGAGTTCGCTGGCTTTGAGCCGTTACCGAATTCTAGGTCTTGGTCGCCGGACTATCATTGCTGGCAGAGGGCCACGGCTTCGAAGGCTGCGCCATCGCCGCGGAGGATTTGCGAGACGCGGTATTCGAACGCGTCGTTCACCTCGGAATTGCCCCCGCCCACAATGTCCTGCCCGAGCTGGGAGGGAATGCCGTAGAGCTTAGGCGGCGGCTCGCCAGGAAACGACTCCGCGAGGAGGGCGGCATTTCCGAGCTTGCGACAGACGTGGTCGCGACCCGCATCATAGGAGATCGTCCGCGAGTAGAAGACGACATTGACCCCAGCCTCGAGCATCTGCCTGGCGAATTTCGCGAAATTCGTGTCGCGGTGGATCTCATCGTCACGGTTGTCGGCGTTCAACTCGAAACAGGAATAGTGGACAACTAGAAATCGTGGCGGGTGCTCGGCCCAGAGTCCGTCGGTCGACTGCGCTCGGGTCCAGTTGCGCGGCATCGGCCGGGTCACGCCGACGGAGAGATCGCCCGAAACGCCGGCAACAATTGCGCGGATGTTGCCGACTACCTCTGGCGTATAGCGAGAATCGCCCGGACAGCTTGCTATTGCCACGTCCCTCGCGTCGTAGCGCTCTGGCCCCTCGATTAGATAGCCGCGGTCCACGAGAACCTCGACAATCCATTGCTCGACGAGTTCCTGTGCATTCAGCCCCTCGCCCCCACCGCGTTCGGCCGAGGGCTGTACGATCTGGTTGTGGTTTCCCGTGATCTCGACAAGGCTATCGGTGCAGAGGGGCTCCACGCCAGCGCGGTCGACGATGCGCTCATCGGATTCGAAAGCGCAAAAGGTCGGAATGCGAATTCGCTTGTTGAGCCATTCTGTCTTCAGGATCGTCTGAGCCTCGTCGCCGTCTTTGTCGAGTTTCTGCAGGACACTGACCAGCGGCCCGCTTCCCGGCAAGCGCCTGCCGAGATTTGCCAGAGCCGAGCCGCCGGTCGGGCTGGCGAAGAGAAAAAGGCCCGCCGTGCGGACGCGCAGGACGGGATCGTCGAGCAGCGCCCGTCGCAGAACGAGGCCTCCGAGGCTGTGGCCGATGAAATAGATCTCGCTGTAGCGGTGGATACCGTCGGCCCTGAGCTGCCGCGCCAGGTTGCCCGAGACGCTGGTGAAGCTGCGGCCGTTCCAAGCGTCGCTGTCGTAATTGGCGACGTAGATGTCCTGATCACGGAAGGTCTTCGACTGCGCGAGGAGAAGTGGCCAGGGCAGGCCCGCCGGGGGCGTCCAGGTTGAGGCGGCGTTGTCGCCATTGAGCGAACTGAGGCCGTGGACGAAGACGACGACCCGATTCGCAGCCGCGTCGGGGGCGGCGTCTCTGCGGACGTAGCCGGGAGCGTGCAGTTCCTGAGCGAGACCAGACGTGGCAGTGATGAGAAGGAATGTTGTTAGCATCCGACCCAAAAGTCTGAAAATCATTTCGCGCCCCTCAATCCGGTCTTTCCCAAGTGACCAACAATGAAGTTGATTCAACAGTGCAAGTCGCCACCTGACAAGGCCTTTCAAACAGAAACGTGCTTTACATGTACTTGGCATTACGCGGAGCGCCATTTGATGATGAGACCACCTCCGACGCCATATGTGTGCTGAAATGCGTCTGGCGGGATCCACAGAGGCGAGGAAGAGCGTCCGCAGCCATTCATCAATGTCTGTTTCCGGGAATGCTGCAATGCAGGATCGGGCCGCACACCCAGCGTCCGGTTTGGGCCGTTCGTGATCGTCATTACCCTCGATCGAGCTTGACTAAGCAATGTACACAAACTGCGCTTCGCTGACCTTCAAGCAAGGCGCGGCATCGCCAGGGCTAGCTGAGCAGACTTGAAGGTCCGCTCACGGAAAGTCTTTCGCGCCTGCAGCAGAGACATTGCCGCGCCTTGCATGAATTTCGTGATTGGGCTGACAGCAGGCATCCGCAACCTGGACGGATCGGCGCTACCATCGCAGGCAACCCACAACGTCAGCTATGCGCAGTTAGTGACCTTTGCAAAGTCCTGAGTGCGAAGCCGACTATGAGCCGCAACCGGCCCTAAACGGACATCCAGCCACCGTTCAGTATGCTGCAGTGCGGCCCGTCATTCAGGACTTTCGCTGCACTGCAGCGACCCCACAACCGCCGTGTGCAGATCACCTTTGGTGTTGCAGCGCGGCAATTCGGACCAAATTTTCTGCCTAAGCCCGCAATTAGGACTTCTGTAATGCTGGTTTAAACAGCGCTCTGCACTCCCTTGGATCCATGGTTGAACAATTCAAATGCGTCACTTCTCCGTTTGGGGAACGCTTCAACCCTATGCTCTCTCCTGAGGAGCTTTGCGCCCATCAAATGGGAGCGCGCAAGCATAAATCTGGCCAAAATTATGTTTTTCCAAGATCGTCTGAGTTCAGATTGAGATGCGCCATACCGCTGTTGCCCAGCTCTACTGCAGCAAAGGGGCCCCCGTGATGCGTATTTGCAGGGGCTTGTGGATCGACTGGACCGTTCTCGGCAAAGATCATCTCTGCGAATTGTTCTGCGTTGTCTTTGGGGCGATACCCAAGATGGTGGGCCTTGGAGTTGTCCACTGGGGCGCGGTCATTGTCTGACACACCGTAAACAACGGAGAACCCGGTGACCGGCGTGTCGATCGCGCGTTGCACCAATTGGATAAGATCATCGTAGGAGAGCCATGTACCAACGGCGCGGGGGTTGGAGACCTGAGCGCAGGACAGAATACGCATGCAGACGGACTCAAGACCACGTTTGTCCCAATACAAAGAAGCCAGATCTTCGGCGAAACATTTCGCCAGGCCGTAGAAGGTATCGGGCCGATGTGGCGCATCAGTGCCAATGAAATCGGTTTTCTTATGCATGCCGACTGCGTGGATCGAGGAGGCATAGACCACACGGCGCAGATTGTTGCGATGGGCGGCCTCCCAGATATTATAGGCTCCAATGAAGTTTGGGCCTAGCAGAGCCTCAAAGGGGGCCTCGTCGCCTATGGCGCCAAAATGGACCACCATATCCGCCCCTTCGAGCAGCGTGACCATTGCGTCCAAATCCGCCAGATCGGCTTTCACATAGGTCTCGTTCGGGGCCAGGTCCGCTGGCGCCTCAGCGATATCAGTCGATACAAACTCTTCGCACATCCTGGACAGCGGGCCACGTAGATAAGATCCCAAACGACCAGCGGCTCCGGTGAGGACAAGTTTTTTCATAGTTCAGGTCTTTCTTTTCAGTTTGGCAATAGAGGCGGCAAGGCGGTCCATCGCTTGGCCAAGCACTTCTAGCGAGGCTGCAGTTGAAATTCGGAAAAAGGGCGACAGCTCATAGGCACTGCCAGGCACGGCGGCAATACCGGCGTCCTTTAGGATGTAAGCAGTGATCTCGGCATCATCCTTCAGGGTTTCGCCATTGGGGGCTTCGGCGCCAATCAGATCAGCGCAGCCAATAAGCCCATAAAACGCGCCGCCAGGTGGGGCCAGGGTCAACCCATCGATCTGGGCGATACGTGCGACGACCAGGTCGCGGCGGTCTTGGAATGCTTGGCAGAAGGCCCGCACGCTTTCCTGCGGCCCGTTGAGGGCCGACGCTGCCGCGGCTTGAGCCACCGAGCAGGCGCCTGAACAGATCTGGCTTTGCACCTTTGTCATCGCCGTGATCAGCGGTGTTGGACCGGCGCCATAGCCAATGCGCCAGCCGGTCATTGCGTAGGCTTTGGACACCCCATTCACGGTCAGTATGCGCTGTTTCAGCTGTGGATTGGCGGTGGCAAAAGACAGGAACTTGCGTCCATCAAACAGGATATGTTCATAGATCTCATCCGACAGGATCAGCACTTCGGGGTGGCGATCAAGAACTTCCCCAAGGGCGCGCAGATCAGCGTCGGAATAGACGGCACCTGCTGGGTTGGAAGGCAAATTCAACATGATCCAGCGGGTCTTAGGGGTGATTGCAGCCTCCAGCTGCGCTGGGGTGAGGCAAAATCCGTTTTCTGCCGGGCAGGTCAAGGCAACCACCGTACCGCCAAGGATCAGCACAATGTCTTTGTATTGGCCAAAGTAGGGCGCGCACATCAGCACCTCGTCTCCGGGCTCCAATGTGGCCATCATCGCATTGAACAGCACCTGTTTGGCCCCGTTTGAAACGATCACCTCGTCCAGGGCGTAGTCTAGCGCGTTTTCGCGTTTGAGCTTGTCCACCACTGCCTGGCGCATCTCTGCCGTGCCATTGGTTGGTGGATAACGGGTTTCCCCGCGCAAGGCCGCCTCATGAGCGGCCTCGACGATATGTGCTGGCGTGTCAAAGTCAGGTTCGCCCAGACCAAGATCGATCACATCCTCACCCCGTGCCTTTGCCGCCTTTGCTGCTTGGCTGACCCAGGCAGAGGCGGAGGGTTCGACCGGATCAAGGCGACTGGAAGCAAACCTCATTGCAGCCCCGCTTTTACCTGAGCCAAAAGCCCGTCAGAGGCCTTGGCCAGAAGGGACGCATCGGTGCCACAGGCAACAAAGGTAAAACCCTCGTTCAACAGCTCCACTGCAAAGACAGGATCAAGAACCAAAGTGCCAACCGGAACGCCTTTTGCGATCAATTTCTGCGCAGCCGGTTTGATCAGCTGCCAGACCTCGGGATCCATCGGCTTGCCCAGCTTGCCGATATCCGCCGCAATATCACCAGGGCCAAAGAAGATGCCGTGAACGCCATCGATGGCTGCAATAGCCTCGGCCTGCGCGACTGCGCCCCGCGTTTCCAGCTGCAGCAAAACGCTGGTTTCCTCCTCGATACGAGCGGTGTAATCGCTTATTCGGCCAAATCTGGTGGCGCGGGTGGCGCCTGCAACCCCCCGTACGCCACGAGGCGGATAGCGGGTCGCTGCGACGGCCTTTTCGGCCTCAGGAACCGATTGGATCATCGGAAACAGTAGCCCTGGCGCCCCAAGGTCGAGCAGGCGTTTCACAGCAACGGTATCGTTCCATTCCACCCGCACAATCGCGGTGGTGTCACTGGCGGCAAAGGCCTGCAACTGCCCCAGAACGCTCATGTAATCATTGGGACTGTGCTCCATGTCAATCAGCGCCCAATCATAGCCGGCATGGGCGGTGACCTCGGCCACAAAGTTGCTGCACAGGGTGATCCAAAGGCCGAGCTGCCTTTGGCCTGTGTTCAATGCCCTGGTAAATGCGTTGCGGGTCAGCTGCATCAGATGATCGCCTTCTCGACTATTTTGCGACCCGCCGGGATGCGGTCGAAATGGAACTGTGACATGTCCAGTGACTTATAGGCGCCATGCACCATGATTTCAGCGGTGCCGCGGCCCATGGCCGGAGATTGCTGCAGCCCGTGCCCGGAGAAGCCATTGAGGAAGAAGAAGTTCTCCAGCTCCATATGCGGCCCCATGATGGCGTTGTGATCAAAGGTGTTCATGGAATAATGCCCGGCCCATTCTGACTGAACCTTGATCGCTTCGAACTGCGGAATACGGGTAGCAAGAATTGGCCAGACGTGGTTTTCCCAAATCGCGTGGTCCATGGTGAAATCATCTGGATCGACGGCTGGGTCGATGTCCGAATGACCGCCGCATTGATAGGTGCCGCCGCCGTTTTCACGCACATGCACGCCCGAGGGGTCGATCGTTAGTGGCAGATCCCTGTCCAGGGGCTCTGCCGCCGAAAAGATCCAGGAATAACGCTTGCGCGGCTCTACCGGCACCTCAATGCCAGCCATCTGTGCAGTCCGTGCTGCACGCGGGCCGGATGCGTTCAGTACCTGGCCACAGGCGATCACTTCGCCAGATTTCAGGGTAACGCTCTCGACACGGGTGCCTGCTGCGTTTTTGGTGATCGCGACAACTTCGTTTTCGACATATTCCACACCGCGTTCGCGTGCTGATTTCCGCCACCAGTCAAAAACAGCTGTAGCGTCCCAGAAACCTTCATCCACCAGATTGATCGACCCCAGAACAATGTCGTCAACATTATAAAACGGATAGGCGGCTTTGATCTGATCTGGGGTCATCAGCTGGGTCGCAGCCCCGGCTGCAAGTTGGACCTTCTGGTTGTCGCGCAACACATCGGCAAAGCCTTCGTTGTCGGCCAAATACATATAGCCAAAGGAGCGGATCGACAGCTCTGGAACCCGATCATCATTGCCCATGTAGCGCGGCAGATTTTTGACAAAATCGGCGGCAAACTGGCTGATCCGCACATTCAACTCACCCGAGAACTGCTGCCGCATGCAGGAATTGGTGTGCATGGTCGAGGTGTTCTCGTAGCTGAGGTCGCGGTCCACAACCAAGACCCTACCATCAAAATCCACGTCATCCGACAAAAACCAAGCAGCAGAAGCACCCATCATGGCGCCTCCGATGATTACAACATCATAGCTGTTGTGTTCTGGGGCTTGGGTTTTCATATGTTGTCTCCTCGGGCAATGGCTGCCGAGACATCCGCGATGTCTTCGGCCGATAGATTGTAGTCAGTTGCGGCCGTTTCAGCCGAGATATAGCCCCGTGCTAGGTCTCGTTTGACCAGCTCAACTGGGCGTTCTGATGGATCACCGTAGCCAGCCCCCCCAGGGAAAGCCATGACCACTTTTCGCCCATGTGGCACGAACTGTTTGCCCTTGCCATTCATGGCGCTGCCGTCGTCCTGGGCGATGGTTGTTGCGGCCCCGGCACCACCGCCACGGCGGCCACGGGCGGGATGGTCAACCCGGTCAAACATCGCCTGGATGTCAAATTCATGCCCCTCTTGCGCGCCAACTTCCATATACTGGCCAAGCCCACCACGGGTCTTACCAGCACCCCCTGAATTTGGACGCAGTTCCTTGCGCCAGATAATCACCGGACCCGCATGTTCGGTTGCCTCAATCGGCATGGTCATCACCCCAGAGGGAAAGGCCGTAGCATTCAGCCCGTCATGCGTCGGCCGCGCGCCTGATCCGCCGGAGTTGAAGGTCAGCACTTCAGAGCGCCGGGCATCTGCTGGTGCTGGCGCGTCGCTGCGGGGGCGCAGCGAGACCTGGAAATTGCACAGGCAGCCAGCACCTTCGGCAGGCACCAGGCCGGGAACGATCTTGTCAAAGGCATCATAGACTGCGTCGGGAACAAAATGGCCGACGATATGGCGCAGCGCCACCGGGGCCGGGTGCAAGGCATTGACGATGCTGTTTTCCGGCGCAGTGATCTCGAAAGGTGCAAGCGAGGCTGCGTTGTTTGGGATCTCTGGGGCAATGGCCACCTTCAGGGCGTAGCAGGCATAGGCCTTGGCGTAGACCAGTGGGCAATTGATGCCTTTCTTGTCCAGACCAGACGAGCCGGTAAAATCAGAGACAATCCTATCGCCCTTGATGCTCACCTTAACTTTGAGCGTAATGGGACGATCGAACCCATCCATCGTCATTTCGCCCTCGGCTTCCTGCTGTGGCAGGGCCTTGATCCGTTCGATTGTAGCGCGACGCGAGTTGTCGAGGATAAAGGCGGCAATGCCGTCCAGATCTGCCAGCTGGAATTCCTCCATCATGTCGACCAAACGGCGGTGACCGATCTCGTTGCAGGTCGCCAGGGCGTAGATGTCTCCGACCAGCTGATCCGGCTCGCGCACATTGCCGCGAATGATCCGGGTCAGGGTTTCGTCAACCCGGCCTTTGTCGGCAAATTTCATAATCGGGATATACAGTCCTTCCTCATAGACGGATTGCGCATCCGCGCCAAACCCACGGCCCCCAATATCAACGATATGTGCAGTACAGGCAAAAAAACCGACCAAAGCTTCCCCGTGGAACGAGGGCGACACCATGGTGATGTCATGCAGGTGGCCGGTGCCCTCCCAAGGATCATTGGTGATATAGATATCACCGTTGCAGATATTCTCCCGCCCGATGCGACGAATGAAATGGGCCACGGCGTCGGCCATGGCATTCACATGGCCGGGCGTACCCGTTACCGCCTGCGCCAGCATATTGCCATGGGTGTCGTAGACCCCGGCAGACAGATCCCCTGCCTCGCGCACCGAGGTGGAGAAGGCAGTGCGCACCAAGGCCTGCGCCTGTTCCTCGACAACCGAAATCAGGCGGTTCCACATGACCTGATAGGCAACTTTTGAATGGTCTTGTGTCATTGGGCACCCCCTTTGGTGATCACGTCGATGCAGCCATCAGGCTGACGGATTGCATCCCGGCTTGCCGGTACAATGATGGTGGTCTCGGCTTCGGTCACGGCAGCCGGACCGCTGGCTCGCTGGCCTTTGGTCATCTGGTCACGCTCAAACAGGCCCGCATCCAGATAGCTGCCGGTTGCAGCATCAAACAAATGCCGGGTGCCAGTCTGACTGGCCTCTGTGGATCCCGTGACCTCAGCCACCCGCGCAACCTGTTCGGGAGGCGTCGTGGCATTGACCGACCAGACAGTGATCTCAATATCCATACCGGCAACGGGTCGGCCAAAGAGCTTGGTATAGTCTTCCTCGAACCGTGCTTCAAACACCGCAGCCTGCGGGTTCATCGCCTGTTCTTCGGTCAGGTCGATCGGGATTTCCCAACCCTGGCCAGTGTAACGCATGTAGACTTTGAACTCGGAAAGGATCGGGCTGGTGGCATCACAGGTGCGGACAAAGCCCGTAGCCTCAGCCCGCAGATTGCTGAGCAAGGATTTGATGGCCTCTCCGTCAAAGTCCGACAGTTTCATATAGACTGAGCGGTTCGCCTCAAAACTGAAGGGCGCGCGTAAAAACCCAATGGCCGAGCCAACCCCAGCCCCCGGCGGTACCAGAAGCCGTTCAACGCCAAGCTTTTCGCACAGACGGCCCGCGTGCAGCGGCGCCGCCCCACCAAAGGCAATCATGGTGTATTCAGACAGATCCTCGCCGTTTTCAACCGCATGCACCCGCGCTGCATTGGCCATGTTTTCATCGACCACTTCCGCAACGCCAAAGGCCGCTTCTACGGCATCCATGTCCAGGGTTTCACCGACATGGGTGTGCAGGGCAGTTTTTGACTGATCCGGATGCAGCTTGATCGAGCCCGCCGCAAAATTATCCGGGTCCAGCTTGCCCAAAACCAGATCAGCATCGGTGACACCAGGACGTTCTCCCCCGCGTCCATAACAGGCCGGGCCCGGCTCTGAACCTGCGCTTTCAGGGCCAACCCGAATTTGCCGCATGGCATCCACATGGGCCAGAGATCCGCCGCCTGCGCCGATCTCGACCATGTCGATAACGGGGATAGAAATTGGCATACCCGAGCCTTTTTTGAACCGGTAGGTCCGAGCAACTTCGAAAACGCGGCTGGTTTTGGGGGTCTGGTTCTTGATCAGGCATATCTTCGCCGTGGTGCCCCCCATATCAAAGGAGAGCACTTTATCGATCCCATAACGCGCCGCAATATGGGCCGCAAAAACTGCCCCGCCTGCGGGACCGGATTCCACCAGTCGCACCGGGAAATCAGCGGCATTCTGAATTGAAATAATGCCACCGCCTGAGTGCATCAGGAAGATACGGCAGCGCACGCCTTCATCTTGAAGACGTTGCTCCAGCCGCCCCAAATAGGAGGCCATCAGAGGTTTGATATAGGCATTTGCCACCACGGTATTGAACCGCTCATACTCCCGCATCTGCGGGCTCACCTCTGATGAGATAGAGACCGCAACATCGGGTAGGCGCTCAACCAGGATCGCCCGCACCATTTCCTCATGTTTGGCATTGAGGTAGGAGTGCATCAGGCCAACGGCGACGCTTTCATAGCCGCCCTCGGCAATTTGGGCCACCACGGCCTCGACCTCGGCGGGGTCCAGATCAATCAGGATCTGGCCTTTGGCATCGACCCGTTCGCGAATAGTAAACCTCATCTGCCGCGGCAGCAGCGGGTCGGGCAGATTGAGGTTCAGATCATATTGTTCAAAGCGTGACTCAGTCCGCATTTCGATCACGTCGCGGAAGCCCTCTGTGGTGATCAAAGCCGTCTTGGCACCACGGCGCTCGATCAAGGCGTTTGTAGCCAGAGTGGTGCCATGGATAATCTGATCGATTTCACGGGGATTAACCCCGGCCCTGGCGCAGACTTGATGCATGCCATCAATGATGGCATTTTCCGGCGCGGTATAAGTTGTCAAAACCTTGGTGGAAAAAGGCAGCCCGTCCTTTTCCAGCACGACATCCGTAAATGTGCCGCCAATATCTACACCAAGGCGGATGGTCGAGGGTTTCATGCGGCACTCCGAGTCGTTGTTCCAGTTCCCCCAGATGCCCAAAGTTTGCGCCAATAATCAAATTGATTAAATCTCTCAACCTGATATAATTTATTTATCCTTTGAGTTCTCCTGTTGCGCTTCAACCGCCAGCTTTGCAGCCCTGCCGACAAAAAGAGGTGCGCGCTCTTTGGTATATCTTGCAAAGAAGGTCAGCGGCGCGGGGAGCCAGTTGCAGGGAACGATACGCAGCTCACTGGACTTGAGCTCAGGCGCTACCAGCGCTTCCGGCAGAAGCGCGACGCCCAATCCCTCCAAAACCATGGGAACACAGGCAGACAGGGCGCTGGAATGTACGATCTGACTGGTTTCCAGACCGTTCTGCTCGGCAACTTGATGCAGTGCAAGACCCGCCTGAGTATGCTTTGCGTGGGTCAGGATCGTTTGTTGGAACAATGCCTCCAAGTTAGGTCTCGTCCCCAAGCCCTTTGCCAGTTTTGGATTGGCCACCCAGCAGTAGTTTTCCAAACCAAGGGGTTCGCTTGCAAAAGACGTGACCTTGAAAGGTCCGGTTTGCAAGGCAAGATCAAGCTGGCCTTCTATCAGGCGGCGCTCGATCACTGTAGACAGATCCACCTCTAGTTCGACACGCAGTTTGGGGTATGCCTCTTTCAAAAGACGCAAGAAACCGCGCAGCCAAGAACAGGCTACCAGTTCGGTCACACCAAGTCGCAGCCGTTCTTCGATTAAATCTTGCCGTCCGGCCGCTTCGATCAAAGCCTCCCCGGCCCAAAGCACTGTGCGAGCTTTATCGAGCAAGACCTCTCCTTTTGCAGTGAGTCGAACAGAACCTGCATCGCGTGTCAGCAGGGATGTACCAAGGGCATTTTCAAGCGTCGCAATCCGCGCTGAGATATTTGGCTGGGTTGTCCCCAAAGCAACTGCAGCGGCCCGAAACGTCCCTGTATCAACAACGAAGGCCAAGGCCTCCAACTGCTTTAGGGTGAACTGACTCTTGATCATCTCGCATGCACCAATAGAGAAAAATGATCCTTAGTGTGGGGCAGTTACAAGATAAATGAAAGCCACCAGCCGAGCGCCTCTGAAGTTGCTTCGCATTCACCACTTGCGCTGCACCAAAACAAGGTTGCGGCTACAGACAGACCTTGGTTTGTATGTCGGCTCCTAGCTTTACGGCATTGTTGGTTCGCGTTTGTAGCGAACGTCGGCTTTCCGCCCTTCATGCATGTACTGAGGGCGCGGTTGCCCACCTGGCATGAGGCCGCTTTGGGCTGAAAGCAGTCAACCAGGTCTGCCGATCAGACCGGCGACAGACTGTTCAGAGTGAAAACCACACGCTGCATCGCCGCAAGGCGGCTTTGAGCTTTAACAACCTCTTCCAAAAACGACCGTCAGTTGAACGCTTCTCTGAACCAGACATTGGCGTACTTGCAGCGACCCGTTGAAACTGCACCGCACTGCGGACGTTCCAAATTTTTACTGGTCAGCATAGGCATGTTCGAGAAAGCCGCGCTTAAAAGTCTATCTTACGGCACTATCAGAGAAAAACTCTCCCGGCTCCAAAGCCAGAAAACGCTTCACGTCAATTCCTGCCAAAACAAGACTGTCGAGCAATAACTCTCTTGGTTCGTTTCGCGCTTCATTCGTAAGCTGAAATGTACCCCAATGCATGCCTACGGCCTGATGGGCGCCGGTATCTTCGAAAATGCGCACAGATTCGTCGGGTGCAACGTGTTGATCAGACATGAACCAACGGGGCTCGTACGCTCCGATCGGAATGATCGCTATGTCGGGCCTTCCGTAACGAACTCGTATGTCACGGAACAGTGCGCCGTCGCCATAGCCAGTGTCTCCGGCAAACCAAATTTGGGCTTTTGGACTGTTGATCCAGAACCCACTCCAAAGTGCCATGCGTCGATCACGAACTCCGCGGGCCGACCAGTGGTTTGCCGGTGTTAGGGTAACCGAAATCTCTGGCGTTATTTGAACTGTATCATGCCAATCACCCACCTTTATTTTGGCATCAGGCACTGATTGTCGGACAATTTTGTCATTACCATATGGCATCACCATCAACGGGCTGTGGGCAGCCTGCAGCCGACGTAAAGTTGTCAGATCAAGGTGATCGTAGTGGTTATGACTTAGGAGAACGGCATCAATATCTGGGAGTTTGTCAAATGCGATACCAGGTTCTGTGACGCGTTTGGGACCTATGAAACTTAGAGGGCTGACACGCTCGGACCAGACTGGATCGGTCAACAGATTAACGCCTGCCACTTGGACCAACAGAGTTGCATGACCAACCATTGTGACCCTCGCCTGTTCACTCCGCGGTGGGGGGACATGCGGTGTGACTGGGACAAAATCAGGCCACTTTGCACGGCCCCCCTCACGACGCCAGCGCAAGAGATTAGCGAGTGACTTGTCCGGCAATGGTTGTCCCGGTGAAAAAAACCGCACGCCGTCAAAGTTATCACTGATAGGGCCTGCATAGTAACGGCTTCGCGTTGATTTCATTATGGTGCTCCATTCGTTGAGTTGCCTTGTTCCGATACCGCAAACAACCTCATTTAGTCTCATGCAGGTACTGTTTGATCATCAGGTCGCAGCATCACAAGGCCAATCAGACGATGGATTATAACTTCTTCGATCAGTTCAGTAATATCTACGATAAAATGATCATGGCGCCAGTGCTTATGCCACCCGCGACAAGAAACAGAACAAAGACAAAAGCAGTATCCAGCGAGCGAAATGCGAAGCGGTCATTCATCTGCAAAGAAGCAAGGACCGTTTTGTCTGCTCAGCCGACCTCTGACCAACAAAAATGCTGCACAATGTATCGAACGGCTGCTTCGGGGAAGCTGCAACGCAGTGCTTGGACATCTGGCCAACGGCAGGTGTGGGCCGCCTGTGTAGGCGACCCAGAAATGTTAGATTTCAATGGCTTCAGCAATGGCCAGGGCATCCTCAAGTTCAACACCAAGATACCTGACCGTGCTGTCCATCTTTGTGTGCCCCAACAAAAGCTGGACGGCGCGAAGGTTGCCTGTTTTCTTGTAGATCTGAGTGACTTTCGTGCGCCGTATCGAATGTGTGCCATACTGAGCTTCCCCCTTTGAAGTGGTCCGCCCCTATAGTTAGGAAAGCGGAGGACCAAGTATGGCCATTAAGAGACCCAAGCCGGAAGAGATCGTCGTGAAGTTACGGCAGGTTGAAGTACTGATGGGACAAGGCATGCCCCG
>NZ_JBDWPJ010000174.1:0-10659 GCF_039971195.1 Pseudophaeobacter sp. | reverse complement strand
AGATCTGTCCGTGATTGGCTTTGATGGCATCGAGATCGGCCAGCTGATGGTGCCCTCGCTGGCGACAATTGCCACTGATCCTGCAGCCATGGGCCGCGCCGCCGCGCGCCATCTGCTAGCCAGGATCACAAACCAGAAACACACCGTGCCACCCCTTGGGGGGCTCGGCTTTGAATTCCGTCCCGGCGAGAGCCTTGGCCCCGTCCGGGCGGATATGCGCAGCAGCAGCAGAGCTGCAACTCCGTTGCTGCCGCTTCATCACTCGAAAACCGCCTGAAACGCTTCACAGGAGCAATGATCATGAAACACTATATCGCTGCCGCCTTGCTTACAACGGCTGTCACCAGCCTGGCCGCCCCGGCCTTTGCCGAGGATGCCATCTGCTACAACTGTCCGCCACAATGGGCTGACTGGGCCTCGATGCTGACCGCCATCGACGACAAGCTCGACATCCAGATGCCTCATGACAACAAGAACTCGGGCCAGACCATCAGCCAGCTTTTGGCCGAGCGCGCCGCACCAGTGGCCGACGTGGCCTATTACGGTGTCACCACCGGTATTAAGGCTGGCAACGAAGACATCGTGGAAGCCTACAAACCCGCCGGGTTTGACGATATTCCCGAAGGCCTGAAAGATCCCGAAGGAAAATGGTTTGCGGTGCATTATGGCACGCTGGGCTTTTTTGTGAATGTCGACGCCCTGGGTGGTGCCCCGGTTCCACAGTGTTTTGCCGATCTGACCAAGCCCGAATACAACGGCATGGTCGGCTATCTTGATCCGTCCTCTGCCTTTGTGGGCTATGCCGGCGCTGTTGCTGCCAATATGGCATTTGGCGGCGATCTGGATAACTTTGATCCTGCCATCAAGTATTTCAACGGCCTGGGTAAGAACAACCCAATCGTACCCAAACAGACCTCTTTTGCCCGCGTTGTTTCCGGCGAAATCCCGATCTTGTTTGATTATGATTTCAACGCCTATCGCGGCAAATACGAGGAAGAGGGCAATTTTGAATTTGTCCTGCCCTGCGAAGGTTCGGTGCGGGTGCCCTATGTCATGGGACTGGTCAAGAACAGCCCGAATCCAGAACTGGGCAAGCGGGTGCTGGACTATATCCTGTCGGATGAGGGCCAGGCGATCTGGACCAATGCCTATCTGAACCCGGCCCGCCCCATCGACCTGCCTGCCGAGATCGCGGACAAATTCCTGCCAGCCAGCGAATATGCCCGCGCCGAGGCGGTGAACTACGCCGACATGGAAAAGGCCCAGGCCGGATTTGGCGAGCGTTATCTCAGCGAAGTAAAATAAGTCAGGCCGCTCCCAAGGCTTGATAGATCCCGTCACAGGGCCATTGCGGAGAGATCCCGACGGCCCTGTGATCTCTCTGAAGATCTCTGAAAAAACGCAAAAGACCCGTGATGAGCAATCAACAATTTCTAACCCTCTGCCTGCTGCCGCTGGCGGTGTTTAGCCTCGCCTTTCTGGCGCTGCCGCTGGTGCAATTGCTGCTGGGGGCCGCCGGGTCTGAGGCCGGCTGGGGCATCTACCTGCAGATCCTTGCAACCCCGCGCTATCTGTCGACTTTGGGCCAGACAGTAGTGATTTCGCTTTTGGTCACGATCGCGGCTCTGCTGATCTCCACCACTGCCGGGCTCTACCTCAGTCGAGCACAGTTTCGCGGCCGGGGTTTGCTGATTTCAATCCTGACCCTGCCGCTGGCCTTTCCCGGCGTGGTCATCGGATTTCTGATCATCCTTTTGGGTGGGCGACAGGGGTTGATCAATCAACTCACTCCCGGCCATGTGGTCTTTGCCTATTCCTCACTGGGGCTGTTTCTGGGCTATCTCTATTTCTCCATTCCCCGCGTGTTGCTGACCATCATGGCGGCGGCAGAAAAGCTGGACCCTGCGCTGGAAGAGGCCGCGCGCACCCTGGGTGCCGGGCCTTTGCGGGTGCTGCGCGATGTGATCCTGCCGGGGCTGGCGCCCTCGCTGATTGCTGCCGGAGCTATCGCCTTTGCCACCGCCATGGGGGCCTTTGGCACCGCCTTTACCCTGGCAACCAATATCGATGTGCTGCCCATGGTGATCTATACCGAGTTCACCCTGGCGGCGAATATCGCCATGGCCTCGGCCCTGTCGATCGTGCTGGGACTGGTCACTTGGGTGCTCCTGCTGCTGGCGCGCAGCTATAGCGGCACCACTGTCGCAGCAGGAGGTTGACCCCGTGCGATTTACCCGACTTATCCCACTGTTCGTTACCCTGCTGGCAGCGGCGTTTTTGATTGTTCCCGCCATCCTGTCGATCCTCGCTGGGATCACCGCCAATTACTTCCGCGGGCTCAGTTCCGGCCTGACCCTACGCTGGATCTTTGAGGTCTGGGAGCTGTATTCCGGCAGCATCTTCCTGTCGCTGTGGATTGCGCTGTGCTGTCTGGTGGCGACGCTGCTGATCGGCGTGCCCGCAGCCTATTGGCTGGCGCGTCATCCGGGACGCATGGCCCGGTGGCTGGAGGAGTTTGTCTCTCTGCCGCTCTCCATTCCCGGCTTGGCCTTGGCGCTGGCGCTGATCCAGCTCTATGGTAGCCACCTGGGGTTTCGCACCTCTTGGGTCTTCATCCTCACCGGACATGTGCTCTATACGCTGCCCTTTATGGTACGCTCGGTGCAGGCGGTGTTGGCGGGCATGGATCTGGCGACACTGGAGGAAAGCGCCGCCAGCCTTGGCGCGGGTCCTTGGCAGCGGTTTCGCGATATTGCCCTGCCCGGTGCCATGCCCGGCATTCTGGCCGGCGCGCTCACCGTGGTGACTCTGTCGATTGGCGAGTTCAACCTAACCTGGATGCTGCACACCCCCTATTTGAAAACCCTGCCGGTGGGACTGGCCGATGCCTATGCCTCGATGCGGCTGGAAATCGCCTCAGCCTATACGCTGATTTTCTTTGTGATGATCGTGCCGCTGCTGATGGCCATGCAATGGGCCTCGGACCGGGCCCGCAGACTGACGAGATGAGACTGCAGATATGACCCTGACTCTTACCAATATTGGCAAGACCTTTGCTGACGGCACCCGCGCGGTGCGCCCTACGGATCTAAGCGTTGCCGAGGGCGAGATCGTCTCGCTACTGGGCCCCTCAGGCTGCGGCAAGACCACCCTGTTGCGGATGATCGCGGGGCTGGAAAACCCCGATGCTGGCGGCCAGATTCGCTTTGGTGACAGCGATGTCACCTCCCAACCGGTGGAGCGTCGCCAGGTGGGTATGGTGTTTCAGTCCTATGCGCTGTTTCCCAATATGAGCCTGCGGGCCAATGTGGGCTATGGCTTGAAAATGCAAAAACTGCCTCGAGCCGAACTTGACGCTAGGGTAGAAGAGGTTCTGGCATTGTGCCGGTTAGAGCCCTATGCCGAGCGTGCCGTCACTGCCCTGTCAGGCGGGCAGCGGCAACGGGTGGCCCTGGCGCGGGCAATTGCGCCACGGCCCAGGGTGTTGTTGCTGGACGAGCCGCTCTCTGCCCTGGATGCCTCGTTGCGGGATGCGCTGCGCGATGAGCTGGCAGAGCTGCTGCGCCGCTTCAACATCACTGCGATCTTTGTGACCCATGACCAGACCGAGGCCCTGGCCATTGCCGATCGCGTGGCGGTGATGCAGGCGGGGCGGATTGAACAGATCGGTGCGCCGGAGCTGCTTTACCGCCAGCCAGCCTCGCGGTTTGTGGCTGAGTTCGTGGGGGATGCCATGGCGCTCGAAGGGCGGCGCGAGGGCACCAGCCTGCAGATGCGCAATGGCGCGGTGGCGCTGCCGGATGCTGGGGCTGGCCATCTGCCCTATGTACGGGCGGAGAACATCCAGATCAGCCATACCGGTCCGGTTTCCGCGCGGGTCGAGGCGGTGACCTTTCTGGGCACCCATTACCGGGTCGCCCTGTCTGGCCTCGGAGACAACATGCTCTATTGTACCCATCAGGGGGACAGCGCGCCACGGGTGGGCAGCGAGGTGCGCCTTGCCATCCCAACCGCAGGCATCATGATGTTGCCCAGATCACAGGAAAGTGCCAGATGAGCCGGATCATACAAATTTCTGACCCCCATATTGTCGCACCCGGCGCGCTGACCTGTGGGGTAGTGGATACGGCAGCGGCCCTGCGTGGCCTGGTGCAGCAGGTGAACTCTATCCTGCCTGCCATCGGCCCGGTTGATCTGGCGGTGGTCACCGGCGATCTGACCGATCACGGCAGGCCAGAGGAATACGATCATTTCCGCGAGATCATGTCTGACTTGCAACTGCCCTACCGGGTGGTGCCCGGCAATCATGACGTGCGCGAAAAACTACGCGCTGCCTTTCAGGACCGGCCCTGGATCAATTCTGGCTCCGGTCCAGTAAATTGGCGTCTGGATCTTGGCTCCTGTGTTGTGATTGGTCTGGATAGTTCCGTTCCAGGCGTGCCCTATGGGGCGTTTACACAGGAGACGCTGGACTGGCTGGAGGATCACCTGGTGCAGCTTCAGGATTGCCCGCTTTTGCTGATGTTCCACCACCCGCCGGTGAAAACTGGCATTGTGCCAATGGACGCGCAAAACCTGCGCGACAGTCTGGCGCTCAAGGTCTTGCTCCGGGGCTATGCTGGGACCTGTCGCATCGCTTGCGGCCATGTGCACCGGATGCTGACCACCAGCTTTGCCGGCCATCCGCTGGTCATCGCGCCGGGCAGTTCGCATGCGGTGACGCTGGATCTGCGGGCTGATAGCCCCAACAGTCTGACGCTGGAACCCAGCGGCATGGTGCTGCACAGCCTTGCTATGCCCAGTGCTGAAGATCCAGATCCCGATTATGTTTCGCAGATGATCCCAGCCAGTGCCTGTGAGGGTCCATATCCGTTTGAAGGCTGATCTCATGTCTGGGCCAAAATCGGCTTTATCTTGGGTGTTTCTGCGGCTTGGGCGGTTGTTTTGGTTTGGGTCATACTAGGGTTGCGCCGTAGCATGTATGGTGGCGAAGCGCTGCGGAATCAGATAGGGGAAAGGAGCAGGAGGCCCAGAGGGGCAGACTGTCACTGCCGGATCTGAATCGCTTTGTTGCCCAGATAAAAGGGCTAGAGGAAAGAATTGACCGCATGAAACATGTTCCCAAAGAAACCACCGATGACGCGCTTATTCAGGAGTTCCTGAACAAGGGGGGAAAGGTCAGCGTTGGCAAGACCAAACCGATGCCGGATGAGCTGGGGCTCAGCAATAATGTCTGGAACAACAAGATGACCAAGGAAGAAAAAGCCGCCCGCAACAAGACAAAAAAATAGCGGCACCTGCTGCGGTGCCGCCTTGAGTTTAGGCCGGTCAGAGATCTGTCTGGCTGCAAGCGGTCTCGCCCCAAAAGGAAGGCGAGACCTGAAGGGTTTTAGGCTGCGCCAACCTTGACGACCATCTTGCCAAAGTTGCGCCCTTCCAGCAGATCATTGAAGGCGGCGGGGGCATTCTCCAGCCCTTCGACCAGTTGTTCGCGATATTTGATTTTGCCTGCTTTGATCCAGCCGATCATTTCCTGAGCGAACTCTGGGTAGCGGTGCGGGAAATCGTCAAAGATGATGAAGCCCTGCATCTTGATCTTTTTCACCAACAGAGCCCCCATCAAGGCGCCAATGCGATCCGGGCCTTCGGGCAGGTTGGTGGCGTTATACTGCGAGATCAAGCCACAGAGCGGCACCCGCGCATTGGGGTTGAGCAGCGGCAGAACCGCGTCAAATACCGCTCCGCCGACGTTCTCAAAATAGACATCAATACCATCAGGGCAGGCGGCCTTGAGCTGTTTGGCAAAGTCCGGGGCGTTGCGGTCGATGCAGATGTCAAAGCCCAGCTCCTCTACCGCAAAGGCGCATTTTTCAGGTCCGCCCGCGATGCCGACAGCCCGGCAACCCTTGATCTTGGCGATTTGACCAACGGTGGCGCCAACAGGGCCGGTGGCGGCGGCAGTCACAACGGTTTCACCTGCTTTGGGCTCGCCAATATAGAGCAAGCCGCAATAGGCGGTGAAACCGGGCATGCCCATGATGCCAAGCGCCCAGGAAGGCTGCGCTGGGTCTTTGCCCATATTGGTGACGCCTTCGCCGTCTGACACGGCGTAGTCCTGCCAGCCGCTAAAGCTCAGTACCCAGTCGCCCGGCGCAAAGCCCTCAACATCCGAGGTCACAACCTGGGCCACGGTGCCGCCCACCATTGGGTCACCAATGGCCACCGGATCCGCATAGGATTTGGCATCATTCATCCGGCCCCGCATATAGGGATCCAGCGACAGGTAGGCGACCCGTAGCAGCATCTCGCCCTTGCCGGCGACAGGCAGGGGCGTGCTTTTTATGGCGAGGGTGTCGCCATCTGGTTTGCCAAAGGGGCGGTTCTTAAGAATGATCTGGCGATTGGTGTCAGCGGTTTGAGACATCAGTTTTCCTATCTGTCTGGGGTGTTCTAGTCTGTGTTGGTAGGTTCAGGCAGCATTGCCTGCGTCGTTTGCATGGCCTGCAACAGTGGGTCCGGGCTGCGCGACAGCTTGGCCATCAGACTGGCCCCCAGCCACATCTGATACAGCGCCGGGCCGGCAAGATCGGGTTGCACAGTGGCAGCGATAGAGCCATCGCGCTGGCCGTCGGCAATGGTTTTTGCCAACCGTTTGGTCATCGTACGGGTGCCCATTTCCAGCAGCTGACGCATCTCTTCAGAAATATCCGAGACCTCAGCGCCGAGTTTGACGATCAGACACTGGGAGCAGGCCTCCTGGCTGCTCTGGCTGCTGACCCATAGGGACCAATACTCCAGCAAACGTGCCCGTGCTGTTGGGGCGCCATGGTCAAGGATCTGATCCAGGGTTTCTCCATATTGGGTCAGGTATTGTTCCAGCAGCTTGCAGCCAAAATCCTCCTTGGAGGCAAAGTAGTGGTAAAAGGAACCCTTGGGCACAGAAGCGGTTTTCAGAAGCGCGCTCAGCCCCATGCCGGTGAAACCTCGCTGCGCCACGAGGCTGCGACCAGTGGTGAGAATATGATCACGGGTGGAATCGGTTTGAGTTGTCATGTCTCTGCTTTGGCATCAATTAGACCGGTCGTCTAGTCGGTCTCGGCAGAACCCTGCGTCACAGGCAGTGGCTGCGCAGATGGGCCTTTGTGCGGGACAAAAGGGCAGGTGGTGCGGCCTCTGAAGCGCCGCAGTGCAGCAAATCTCAGGGCAGGGTGTTTGAGGCCAAGAGGTCAAAGTTACGTTTGGTCCAACCCCCGTGACGCAGGGATAAGACCCTGCAAAAGGCAGAGCCTGTCGTCTAGGCTCATAGCCCAGTGACACAAGCGCGAACCCAGTCGGAGGCAGCCATGAGCGACCTGAAAACCCAGTTTCGAACCTGCAATATCTGCGAGGCCATGTGCGGGCTGATTGTAACCCATGACGACACCAAGGTGCATTCGATCAAGCCGAACCCTGATGATCCCCTGTCGCGCGGTCACATCTGCCCCAAGGCGATCGCCCTGCAGGATTTCCGCACCGATGCGGACCGGGTGACAGCGCCGCTGAAAAAGGTCGACGGGGAATTTGTGCCGATCAGCTGGGATGAGGCCTATGATTTTGCCGTTGATCGCCTGACCCTGGTGCAGGAGCAACATGGCAAGGACGGGGTTGGCGTCTATCTGGGCAATCCCAATGCGCATAAGTTTGGCAACCTTCTGAACTTGCCAGGACTGGTCAAGGCGCTGGGGACCACAAACCGATACTCTTCAGCCACGGCAGACCAGATCCCGCATCACGTCGCCTCGATACATATGTTGGGCCATCCCATGTTGATCCCGGTGCCGGATGTGGCGCGCACCGATCTGATGCTGATCTTGGGGGGCAATCCTGTGGTCTCCAATGGTTCGATGATGACGGCGCCGGGCTTTGGCAAACGCATGGATGAGATCAAGGCGCGCGGGGGTAGGGTCGTTGTCATCGATCCACGCCGCACCGAAACTGCCGTGCGGTCTGGCGAACATCTGTTCATCCAGCCGGAAAGTGATGCCTTTTTGCTGCTGGCATTGATCCACGAGGTCTTTGCCCTAGGGCTGGAGGATCTGGTCAGCCTGGCCGCGATCACCGACGGGGTAGAGGCGCTGAAAGAGGCCGTGCAGCCCTTCACGCCAGAAAAGGCTGCCGAGATGACTGGCATTGAGGTGGCAGTGATCCGCGATCTGGCCCGCGATTTTGCCAGTGCCAAATCGGCGGTTTGTTATGCCCGCATGGGGGCCTCGACCCAAAGCTTTGGCTCCCTGTGCCAATGGGCCAATAATGCGCTCAATATTATTACCGGGAATTTTGACAGCGAAGGGGGGGCAATGTTCACCACCCCGGCGCTGGACTATGTCGGCATGACAAGCCGCAAGGGCAAGACCCGAAGCTACCCAGAGAAACGCTCGCGGGTGTCGCAACAACCGCTCTATAATGGTGAGTTCCCGGTCTCGGTCATGGCCGAGGAAATGGAGACACCAGGCGCGGGCCAGATCAAGGCCATGGTGACCGTGGCGGGCAATCCGGTGCTGACCGCGCCCAATGGTCCGCGCATCGATGCGGCCCTGGGGCAGCTCGATTTCATGATGTCGATAGATCTGCACATCAATGACACCACCCGCCATGCGGATCTGATCCTGCCCGCCACTGTGGCGCTGGAGGAAGAGGTCTATGACATGGTGTTCCATAGTTTTGCGGTGCACAATACGGCGGCCTTTGCCGGGCCAATCTTTGCGCCACCCAATGGCAACCCGCAGGAATGGGAAGTAATCGCCCGGCTGGCGGCCAAGCTCACAGGCGCGAATAGCATTGGCCCCTCTCCCACGCAGGTGCTGGGCATGATGCTGCCGCAGGGCTACCACGGTGATCAGGTCTCGGTGGAGGCGCTGCTCTCGGCACCTTCGGGGTCGATTGATCTTGGACCTTTGGTGCGCAATATCGCGGATCGTCTGGAAACGCCTGATGGCCGGTTGAACCTCGCGCCCGAAGTTTTCCTCGCGGATCTGCCGCGTCTGCTGGCTTTCCAGTCGTCTAAGAGCGCGGATTTCCCGCTGCTGATGATTGGCCGCCGTCAGGTGCGCAGCCACAACAGCTGGACCCAGAACAGCCCACGTCTGGTCAAGGGCCGCAACCGCTGTACGGCGCAGATCAACCCGGCGGATGCAGCACGGCAGGGCCTGGAGGATGGGCAGGAGGTGCTGATTGAAAGCGCGGTTGGACAGGTGGCCCTGCCGGTGGAGATCACCGAAGATATCGCCCCTGGCGTGGTCTCAATCCCGCAGGGCTGGGGCCAGCGTCAGGGAACCTTGGGTGCAGCGACGCGGGTGCAGACGGTTTCGATCAATGATCTGACTGACGATAGTCGCATCGACCCGGTGAGCGGCAACGCCGCTTTTAATGGCGTGCCGGTGCGGGCCAGTGCGGTAGTGCAACAGCCACAACGCGCCAGTGCGGCCAGGTAAGCTGCCCTGAGTTGCGGCCCAAGAGTGCAACTTAGATTGCTTGCGTGAAAACCATGGCGGTGGCACCGGGAGGTTTCGGTGCTACCGCTTGTGAGAGAACACAGGAGGTCAGTCCTGAGCTCTCATCAGTTTCACGGCCTCTTCTGTTGTCCAGACTGCATTGGCAATAAAACGGAAGTTGGTTTTCGCCGCGAGATAACCATCACCATTCGGCACCATGGCGGCGGTAGGGATCGCTTTCCTGCGCTTGTGCGCCTGTCGCTGTGAGGGCACCGGCGGCCGCGCTGGCCAATCCGCCGGTCAGGGCGGCGCGGCGGGAAATCTTAGGGTCATGGTTGATGCACATGGGCTTTCTCCTTTTGGCCTGTGTCCGGCCAATGCTTGACAAGTGTGAGATGACTTTCCCTGCGCCCATGCGCCTTTGGGTCCGTAACATGTGCGAAATCATCGCCTCCCCGGTGTCAATGCATGTGTGGCTACCTTTCTTGCCCGCATGGGTACGAACGACATTCTTGACGAGATGGAGATCCGGGTGGATCCTTTTGCTCTCTGCGAGCTGACGGGCGCCTGTGATCTTGGGATGGAGAAAGACGCCGCCGCGACGTTGCACTATGTTCTCGCCGGACAGGGGGAGTTGCTCATTCCGGAGCAAGTCCCGGTGCCTGTGTCGCACGGATCCCTGATCCTGGTATCGGCCTTCAGCACTCATGCCTTTTGCAGTTTCGGGGCCTTGGTGGATCCCTTTCCCAGCTGCAAACCCGACCGCCTGAACCTGGCCCACTTGATTCACCAGTCCAGCGGCGAAAGCGAGGGGCAGTTGCTGGTGATCTGTGCCCGGATGAAATTGACCCTGCGCCAGATGCAGAACCTCGTGGATCTGATCCGCGCTCCGGTGGTGGAGAACCAAACCGAGGATCGGTGCCTGGTTTTCCAGATCGAGAGGTTCCTGTGCGAGCTGTCGGTTTCCAGTATTGGCAGCGAGGCGAGGGTCCGCGCCCTGGTGATGCAATGCTCGCCCAACATTGGCGTTTCGTGTGATGCCCTCCCTTTTTGCCTCTGGCGGGAATATTTATTGGAAGGTGATGAGGGGGGCTTTTTGAGACGAGTCGGTTTGAGGTTTCGAGTGAGTCTTTGGTTTGGTTGGTTTTGGGATCCTGAGGGTTAGCCTTGGGCTGGGGTTCTCTTGTTA
>NZ_JBDWPJ010000173.1:0-20576 GCF_039971195.1 Pseudophaeobacter sp. | reverse complement strand
CATGCACCAGGCTGCCCGGCAGCGCCGCAAAGAGCGCGCCCCCGCCGGCCCGGCGGCTGTCCACGGACAGGTCCTTGATCAAGGGATCAGCACCGCCACGGGCGGTGAGGCCCAGCTCGCTCAGCGGGCGGCTATCAGGGGTCTCATTGGGGTTGCTGCGCATCTGCGGCCCTCACCAGGTAATAGGCCCGGGATCTCCCCCGGGATCAGTTTGAAGTGAGGGTTATACCAGTCACCTCGGTGGGTTCAACTTGTGGTCTGAGCCCCAAGAGCGGCGCCAGGCGACCAATCATTTCCGCCGCCACCGGCACGGCGGTCCAGCCAGCCGTGCGGCGCTCTTCGCCATGGGCAATAATGGAAGGTTCGTCCAGGGTGACAACCAGAACGTATTTGGGATCATGCGCTGGGAAGATAGAGGCAAAGGTGGCAATGACCTTATCCTCATAATAGCCGCCCTGAGGTCTGGGTTTATCGGCGGTGCCGGTCTTGCCACCCACCTGATAGCCGGGGACACGGGCAAAGCTGGCGGTGCCTTCGGTGACCACTTTGCGCAACATGATCCGTGCGGCCTCTGCTGATTGCGCCGACATGACGCGCCGCCCCAGCTGGGGACCATCCTGTTTCAGAATGGTGGGGCTGACGTAGTGCCCGCCGTTGGCGATCACCGCATAGCCTGCCGCCAGATGCATCGGCGTGGTGGAGATACCATGGCCATAAGAAATGGTCATCGCCGACAGTTCGGACCAGTTTGGGGGCAACAGCGGCTTGCCGCCCCGGGCTTCGACAATTTCGAGCGGGGTTGCTTCGAGCATGCCAAGATTGCCAAGGAAATCCTGCTGCCGCTCGGCGCCGATTTGCTGCGCCAGCCGCGCAGTGCCGATATTGGAGGATTTCACGATGATCTTGGTGACTGACAGCTCGCTGCCGTAGTCACGAAAATCCTTGATCGAGAATTTCCCCCACCTCAGCGGCCCGCGGGTATCGATCACGGTATCGGGGTTTGCCAATCCCAGATCCACCGCCTGTGCGGCGGTGAAAATCTTGAAAGTCGAGCCCAGCTCGTAGACGCCTTGGACCGCGCGATTGAACAGCGGGCTCACCGAAGGATCAAAACCTTCGGTCGGCGGTGCCGGGCGTTCGTTGGGGTCAAAATCGGGGAGGGACACGACCGAGATCACTTCTCCGGTCTGCACATCCATCAGGATCGAGGTGGCGCCCTTGGCATTCATCAGCTTCATGCCGCCATCCAGCACCCGCTCGGCGGCGGCCTGCACCGTGAGGTCCAGCGACAAAGCCAGCGGCGCGCTGCCATTGGCGGGATCGCGCAGATAGGTATCAAATTGCTTTTCGACACCAGCCACACCGATCACCTCGGCGGCGCTTACGCCTTCCTTGCCAAACCCCGCGCCGCCCAGAATATGGGCCGCAACAGAGCCATTTGGATAGAGCCGCATCTCACGCGGGCCAAACAGTAGGCCGGGATCGCCAATATCATGCACCGCCTGCTTTTGCTCGGGGCTGATTTTCTTTTTGACCCACAGGAACTTGCGAGAGCCGGTGAAGTCCTGAAGCAGGCGCTCGCGGTCCAGATCCGGGAAGATCTCCACCAAGCGATCAACGGCATTGACCGGATCAATCAGCTGTGGCGGCTGTACATAAAGCGAATGAGTCTCAAAATTGGTGGCCAGAATGCGGCCCTGACGGTCGACAATATCTGCCCGCTGCATGGCAATGGCGCTGCCAGCAGCGCTGGCAACAGGCTCGCGGGGCTCTGAAGTCGCCATGACCCCCATACGCGCAGCAACGGCCGTATAGGCACAGAGGAAAAACACCCCAAGCACAAGCAAACGCCCCTCGGCGCGCTGGCGGGATTTTACCTGAATTTCGTCATGGCGCTGACGGATGTTCTCTTTTTCAATAGCGTCGGGGTTTTCCCCCTTGGAACGGGCATCCAGAATGCGGGCCAGCGGGCGCAGGGGGGTACGGATCATTGGCCCTCCTCCGTGCGCGGCCTGGCATTGAAGCCAGAAACATCAACACCTTCGGTAATGAGCAGCGCCGGCTGAGCAGGGTATGTTACCTCGTCCACCCGGCCAAACTGATCCGGGCGCAGCGGCAACAGGCCCAAGCGTTCAAAATTTAGCTCTGCCAATTCAATCAGACGGTCAGGCCGGTTCAGATAGGCCCATTCCGCGCGCAGCACGCTCAGCCGCACCTGCGCGGCGCCGATCTGACGTTGCAACTGGCGGGTATCCTTGAGCACCTGCTGGGTGGCATAGTTCTCGCGGTAGGCCCAGAAGGCCAGACCAAACACCGCCAGGGCAGTGATCACATAGAGCAGCGACTTCATTTGCGCCCTTCTTTCAGTTGCGGCATGCTGAGATCCTTGGCGCTGATCGGTACCGGCTCTGCATCTGTTCGCCGCCCCACCCGCAGACGGGCCGAACGAGAGCGCGGGTTTTCCGCCAGCTCATCATCATCCGGGCCAACGGCCTTGCGGGTGACCAGCTCAAATTGGGCAGGGATTTCTTCGATCTCGGGCGCATAGCGATTGGCGCGGCCGGTTTTGTTTGCCCGATGCTGGAAAAAACGCTTAACCATGCGGTCTTCGACCGAATGGAAGGTCACAACAGCCAGCAATCCGCCAGGTTTCAAGGCACGTTCTGCTGCCAGCAGCCCGTTGAACAGCTCTTCGTATTCGGCATTCACCGCAATACGCAGGGCCTGAAAACTACGGGTGGCGGGATGGGACTGCCCCGGCTTTGACCGCGGCAGGCAACCCTCAACCAGCTTCGCCAATTGCAGCGTGGTGGTGATCGGCTCCAGTGCGCGGGCCTTGACGATAGATTTGGCAATGCGGCGACTGGCGCGCTCTTCGCCAAAGTGAAACAGAATATCTGCCAGCTGCACTTCCGACAGCTCTGCCACCAGATCCGCCGCCGAGGGACCAGATTGCGACATGCGCATATCCAGTGGCCCATCGCGCATAAAGGAAAAGCCCCGTTCCGCCAGATCCAGCTGCATCGACGAGACCCCTAGGTCCAGCACGACTCCGTCCAGATCCTGGGCATAGTCGTCCATCTTGGAGAAGACGCCCTCTTGCAGCACCAGGCGGTCGCCATAGTCCGCCGCCCAGGGCTTGGCCAGTTCAAAGGCCAGCGGATCACGGTCAACACCAATCACTTGGTTTGCGCCAGCCTCCAACAGACCACGGGTATAACCACCCGCCCCAAAGGTGCCATCCAGCCAACGGCCCGAAACCGGTGCCACCGCTTTTAACAGGGGGCGCAGCAGTACCGGAACATGGGGACCAGAAGGTGTTGGGCGGTCCGTCGTCATTACCTATGCGCCTCCGGCGCCATCAAGGAACTCCATCGGGTCAAACCCTTCTGGCAGCTCATCCATATATTGCTCAGTCAGAGCCTGATCTTCTTCTTTGTAGGTCTCAGGCTTCCAGAGCTGAAAAGTGTCACCCGCTGCGATAAAGAAGGCTTCTTTTTCGAGACCGATCTTGTTGCGCAGCTTGGCGGGCAGAACCAAGCGACCGGTCTCATCTACCGTGGTTGGGAAAGACTGGCCGTGGAACATTTTCTGCAACATCTTGCGCTGCATGGAGCCACGTGGGAGCGCATCAATCTTGTCGTCGACCTCCTCGATCGCCTCCATTGTATAGCACTCAAGGAAGTTGCGGCGCTGATCGCCGTAGACAATAACCAGTTCGGGGTTTTCGCCGGATTTCCAGTTCGGGTCGCTGGCCTCGATCACACGACGAAAGGAGGCCGGAATCGACACCCGCCCCTTTGTGTCCACCTTATGGTGGCTTTCGCCTCTGAACCTGCGGCCCAAAACTCAATCCTCTATATGCGCACCTGGCGCCATTCGCCCCCTAGAAAGTAAAAGGGGCGAGTTGATCTGCTGCCACTGATCAACTCGCCACCTAATTCCCGCTTTGCGGGTTGTCCGACTGCGCGCGCCACCTGGGGGGATGTCTGCTCGCCCGCGCGCCGGATCTCTCATTGTTCGAATGAAGTGAAGGCCTGTATGAAACCTGCTTATTATTGTGAGCTTGGGGTCTTTGGCGCCCCTGGTGCTCTTCTCTGCATCCGATGAGAAAGGGATACTATGGGAATTCATGGCCTGACAACCCACAATGAAGAAAAGCTACCGCAAAGCTGATTATCCACCGCCGAATTCTCAGAAAATATCAGTCAAGATCAGGGGCGGATTGGCACAAATAGCCCAATCTCCCCGATCAGACACAAAATATAGGGTGCAAAAAAAGTCACAGAACGAGGGCCATCTCTGCCCATAAATTCCCAAAGGGTGACCAAAAATTAACCCCCCGTTAACAAGTTCCCTCAATGTTCCACAGGACTCCTGTGCATAACCCTGGGGATAAATAGAATCGGAGGGCAGGCTGCCATATGATTCGTGCGGGTGACGGACTAATCAGCCGGATAGATCCCAAAAAAGAGACCAGAGCGGGCCATGAATTCCCATCGATCCCATGGTTTCCCATGCTGCAGGCGCAAACCGGCAACTCTCCCCCAGGTTGCTCACGCCGCACAGCCTTTTGACCATTTGGTTGATTTTATTAGAATGCAAGCAACAAGGATGCCCAGGCCTGCATCAGATTACAGCCTTTCGCTTTCAGGGCAGAAACCAACCTGAAAGCGGGCTTAAGCCATCCCACCAGCGACCAAGCCGCTCGCGATCTGCGCATAGGCCTTGGCAATGGGCCCATCGCCAATAGCCACCGGCGCTCCGGCATCGCCTGCAAGGCGGGTTTCCAGATCAATCGGCAATGCCCCCAATAGGGGCAGGCCCAGGGTCTCGGCCTCGGCAGCGACCCCACCATGGCCAAAGATATGATGCTCGCCACCGCAGTCCGGACAGGTAAAGAAAGACATATTCTCGATCAGACCTAAGACCGGCGTCTTTAGTGTCTTGAACATATCAAGCGCCTTGCGCGCATCCAGCAGCGCCACATCCTGCGGCGTGCTGACAACAATTGCTCCGCTCAGCTCGCTTTTGGTACAAAGCGTCAGCTGCACATCGCCGGTTCCCGGCGGCAGATCAACGATCAGCACATCCAATTGCCCCCAATTCACCTGCCCCAGCATCTGCTGCAACGCGCCCATCAGCATAGGTCCGCGCCAGACCACCGCTTTTTCCTCAGCCACCATGAGGCCAATCGACATGAGTGTGACACCATGCGCCACCAAGGGCTCGATCACCTTGCCATCCGGGCTCTCCGGACGCCCAGAGACGCCCATCATACGCGGCTGGCTAGGCCCATATATATCAGCGTCCAACAGCCCAACCCGGCGTCCTTGTTTTGCCAGAGCCACAGCCAGATTGGCGCTAACGGTAGATTTACCCACGCCGCCCTTTCCAGAGGCCACAGCCAGAATACGGGCCACGCCAGCAGGTTTGATCGGTCCAGCCTGCGCCTTTGGGTGCCCGCCAATCTTAAGACTGGGGGCCGGAGGAGTTGCAGGTGCCGGGCCATGGGCCGTCAGGGCCGCAGAGACAGAGGCAACGCCCGTCAATGCCAGCACCGCCGCTTCAGCCGCGCGGCGCAAAGGTTCCATATGTTGCGCAATCGCCGGGCTTGGCGCCTCGATCACAAAGCTGACCTTTGTACCGCCATCCTCAGCCCCCCCCTGCAGGGCCAGGGCGCGGATCATATCCCGCGAGATCAAGGTGCCGCCATCCGGCAGGGCCAGGCGTTCCAGGGCCTCGGTAATCTCTTTCTCTGTCACCGGCATGTTCAGCGCTCCTGTAGATCTCGTCTGCATTTAGAAGATTCGCCCCGACTCAGGAGCAAAAAGGATGGGATCGCCACCTTGTTCCCTAGGCCGTCATTCCGCAAGGGAAAGCAAAGAATGCCAATAGGTCAGTTGCCCTGACGGAAGGCAGTTTTGCACTATTTCGCTTAAAAAGTGACCTGTTTACAAAAGGGTAACAGGTGACCTATGCAAATGCTGCATAGCAGAAATGCCCTCTTAGGGGATTGTGCAGGTGCAGCATTTAACTATTTTGATTTCAAGACACGCCGAGACCGGCACAATCAAACACCCAGTTCTGAGGATCGACCCGATGGCCGCTGTAAACCAATTCGCAACACCTAAGTCTGTATTCTCGGCTCTGAACCTGGCTTGGATCGACGAGCTGAACGTAAAGTTCGCCCGTTACCGCCTGTATCGCACAACCCTGTCAGAGCTCTCTGAGCTTTCGGGTCGCGAACTGGCAGATCTGGGCCTGAACCGGTCCATGATTAAGCGCATCGCCTACCAGGCGGCATACGAGAATAACTAATAGAGATCAGGCTCTTTTCTCCTCCTCCCTAAAGGGCCTGTCCTACGCGGTGACATCCTCCTCCTCCCTGATGTCACCGCACCCTATATCCGGCTAACCCCGGAGCAGAATACATCCGGATCTCCTCCTCCCTTGATCCTGATGTTGTCATGAACGGCGGTGCCCTCTCCTCCTCCCTGGGCGCCGCCGTTTCTTGTTTTTGCACCTAGTTTTTTTCCTACACCTGCGCTCGCGCTGACGTCATGCCTGCCACTCGGCCGACCAGCCGGGCTTGTAACTGATGGGAAAATCCACACATGCTGCGCAGAACAATGGGGGAAACAGGGTGCTTGATCACATTTGGCAGCAATATCGGGCAGAAATCTCACGCTTCCTGCTGCGGCGCATCGCAAACCCCGATGATGTCGACGATCTGTTGCAAGAGGTTCTGCTAAAAGTGCATCGCGCTCTGCCGGACCTGCCAGCGGACACACCCTTGCTACCGTGGATCTTTCGCATCACCCGTAATGCCACCACGGACCACTACCGAAGAAAGGCCCGCGATTCGCATCTGGCTCAGCTTGCGCCCGATGATCTTTGGTATGGTGAAAACGAGCCGGAACCACTGGATCTGGCGCAATGCATCACACCTTTTTTGAGCGCCCTCCCCAAACAGGATGCCGGCCTGTTGCAGGCGATTGACCTAGAAGGAACCTCGCAGCGGGATCATGCAGAGGCGCTCGGCCTACCCTATTCAACCGTCAAAACCCGCGTCCAGGCCGCGCGCCTCAAACTCAGGCACCAGTTTGACAACTGCTGCGCCTTTCATCAGGACAGCCAGGGGCGCGTATTTGACTACTCCGCAAAATCAGAGGGTTGCAAAAAATGTTGATGTTTTTCCCGTCTTTTTGAAGTCCCCTGCGTCTTACCTCGTGAACATCACAGACAGAAGGTTCACGACAATGATCAAGATCGTCAGTTTCAAGATTTGCCCCTTTGTGCAGCGCGTCACCGCCCTGCTGGAAGCAAAGGGATTGGATTACGAAGTCGAATTCATCTCCCTCGCCGACAAGCCAGCGTGGTTTTTGCAGATCGCCCCCAACGGACAGGTCCCGATTCTGATCACCGATCAGGGGCAAGCGCTGTTTGAATCAGAGGCCATCGTTGAATACATTCAGGATGCCTATGGCGCCCTGCAGCCAGACCTTTCGCCCGAAGACAAGGCGCGCGAACGGGCCTGGGGCTATCTGGCGGCCAAAAACTACCTGGTTCAATGCGCGGCCCAGCGTTCCAACACGCAGGAAGATCTCACTTCACGTGCCGCCAAACTCGGACAGTTGTTTGACAAGGTTGAAAAGCAACTCTCAAGCGGCGCGACCTTCTTTTCCGGTGAGAGCATCGGCTGGGTCGATATCGCCTGGCTTGTCCTGCTGCACCGCGCGGGCCTGATCCAAGAGAGCAGCGGCTTTGACTTCATCGGTGACCGGCCAAAGCTAAAGCGCTGGCAAGGCAATCTGCTCAAAACAGGGTTGGCAGAGAAATCAGTAGCAACCGATTTCGACATGGCTTTCCGGGACTTCTACCTGTCAGAGCAAACCCTTCTTGGTCGTAAGGAGCAAACAGAGGTCCAGCCCTGTTCTGACAGCAGCAGCAAAAGTGGCGGATGTTGCTGATCGCAACACTGGCAAAAGGGTGGCGGGCGCGCCGAGACAGTAAAACTGTCTCGGCGCGCCCGCCCGGGTCGGATCACTTTGTGATCCGACACCGTGATCTTTCAGATCAACAGTCCCTTCAAAACGGAACATCATCCGAGGCAGCCGCAGCCCCCTCACTGCTTGCCGAAGAAATAAATCGCGACACCACCTTTTTTACACCGGCTTTTTCAAAGCTCACTTCCAGCTTGTCGCCTTCGATCCCGGTAATTGCCCCATAGCCAAACTTCTGGTGGAACACCCGCTCGCCAAGGGTGAAGCTAGAGGTTGCGGTCAGGTCTATGACCTGATGGCGGGCCTCTTTGGGCTGGGCAGTGCCGCGCTGGCCCGCCCGGGCCTGCATGCGCTTCCAGCCAGGTGAGTTGTAGCCATCCGCCTGTGCCACCTTTGCGTCAATGGTGGAGCGCCTAGGTTCGGCACTGCTGGCTGCCGCACCATAGCCGCCACCATAAAGCCCCGGCGGCGTCAGCACCTCCACATGCTCCTCGGGCAGCTCATCGACAAAGCGCGAGGGCAGTTGCGATTGCCATTGGCCAAAGACCCGGCGATTGCCTGCAAAGGAAATCGTACAGACCTCTTCGGCCCTCGTGATGCCCACATAGGCGAGCCGTCGCTCTTCTTCCAATCCTTTGAGACCGCTTTCATCCATCGAGCGTTGCGACGGGAACAAGCCGTCCTCCCAGCCCGGCAGAAAGACCGCCGGGAACTCCAGCCCCTTGGCCGCGTGCAGCGTCATGATCGAGATCTTCTGGTCGGAATCCTGTTTGTCATTGTCCATCACCAGGCTGACATGCTCCAGGAACCCCTGCAGGTTTTCAAAATTCTCCAGCGCCTTGACCAGTTCCTTGAGGTTTTCCAACCGGCCCGGGCTGTCGGGGTTCTTATCCGCCTGCCACATGCCGGTATAGCCGCTTTCGTCCAGCACGATTTCCGCCAGCTCCATATGGGAGATATCAGCGTCACCGGTCATCCGCCCCCAGCGCGCCAGATCCTCCACCAGGCGGCGCAGCGCCGCGCCGCCCTTACCCTTGATGGCACCGGCCTCCACCGCCAAACGCGCGCCTTCCACCAGGGAGACGCCATTTTCGCGGGCAAAGCGCTGAATGGTCTGCTGTGCCTTGTCGCCAAGGCCGCGTTTGGGCGTATTCACAATGCGCTCAAAGGCCAGATCATCATCTGCCGAGGTCACCATGCGGAAATAGCCCATGGCGTCGCGGATCTCGAGCCGCTCGTAAAAGCGTGGGCCGCCAATGACGCGGTAGGGGAGGCCGATGGTCAGGAAACGATCCTCAAAGGCGCGCATCTGATGCGAGGCCCGCACCAGGATCGCCATATCATTCAAATCGATGGGGCGTTGACCGCGGGTGCCCCGCTGTGTCGCCTCGATCTCTTCGCCGATCCAGCGGGCTTCTTCCTCGCCATCCCAGTGACCGATCAGGCGCACCTTCTCGCCACCCTTCTCAGCCGTCCACAGCTCCTTGCCCAAGCGGCCGGAATTGCCACTGATCACCCCAGAGGCGGCGGCGAGGATATGTTCGGTCGAGCGGTAGTTCTGCTCCAGCCGCACCACCTTGGCACCGGGAAAGTCCTTTTCAAAGCGCAGGATATTACCCACCTCGGCACCGCGCCAACCATAGATCGACTGATCATCATCGCCGACGCAGCAAATGTTTTTATGGCCGCCCGCCAAAAGCCGCAGCCATAGATACTGGGCAATATTGGTATCCTGATACTCATCCACCATGATGAAGCGGAACCAGCGCTGATACTGCGCCAGGATATCGCCATGGGTCTGAAAGATCGTCACCACATGCAGCAGCAGATCACCAAAATCGACGGCGTTCAGCTCCAGCAGGCGGCGCTGATACTGGGCATAAAGCTCTGGCCCGCGATAGTTATAGGACCCCGCCTCAGAGGCGGGCAGTTTTTCCGGCGTCAGTGCGCGGTTTTTCCAGTCATCAATGATGCCCGCCAGCATTCGCGGCGGCCAGCGTTTCTCATCAATATCCGCGGCCCGGATCAACTGTTTGAGCAGACGGATCTGATCATCAGTGTCCAGAATGGTGAAATTCGATTTTAGGTGCAGCGTGTTGCCCCGACGAGGGCGCGCCGAGGGCCCCAGATCCTCATAGGGGTTCGGGTTCTCAGAGTTTTCAACCTCTTCCAGAACCGCATCCGAATTTGACGTGGCCTCGCCGCAGATCAGTTCCGCATGGCGGCGCAGCAGTTTGACACAGACCGAATGAAAGGTGCCCAGCCATTGCATGCCTTCAGCAGGTTGCCCCAGCATGGTGCCAACCCGTTCTTTCATTTCGCGGGCGGCCTTATTGGTGAAGGTCACCGCCAGGATCTCATTGCTGCGCGCTGATCCGGTGTTGAGCAGATGCACAATCCGCGCCGTCAGCGCCTTGGTCTTGCCGGTGCCAGCCCCGGCCAACATCAGCACCGGCCCGTTCAGACATTCCACCGCCTCCCGCTGGGCAGGATTCAATCCATCCATATAGGGGGTAGGACGGGCCGCCATGGCCCGCGACGACAGGGAGGCGCCCTCAAAGGCGTCCATTTCATCAAAACTGCTCATGCCCGTAACACTAGCGTGATTCAATCCCCGAGAAAAGAGGACGTTCGCATTATGTTCACAAGGTAATTTGACACCAAACCGAGCTCAAACCCATAAACGCCCTGCCTGTGCCACCTACGCTGGCGGGCAGCAGATCCGCGCCTCTTGCCAATTCAGATCCACCGCCTATCAATATCGCATGGACCTACATCAAAAATACCCAGGGCTGAGCGATCTGCGCGCCCGTGCCAAATCCCGCCTGCCAAAGTTTGTTTGGGAATACCTCGACAGTGCCACCGGCGAAGAGGCCACCAAGCAGCGCAATCGCAGTGCTCTGGATCAGATTGGCTTTATGCCGTCGATCCTGCATGGCGAGCAGCAGGTAGATCTGTCGACCTCTTTGCTGGGCCGGGATCTGCCGCTGCCCTTTGGCATTGCGCCCTTAGGAATGTCCGGCCTGATGTGGCCCGATGCCGAGGGCCATCTGGCGCGGTTTGGCGCAGCCACGGGTATTCCTTATTCTCTGTCCACCGTGGCCAGCCAATGCCCCGAGGATTTGGCCCCGCATCTGGGGCCAGAGGCCTGGTTTCAGCTCTATCCGCCCAAAGACGAAGAAATCCGCCGCGACCTGTTGCAGCGGGCCAAACAGGCAGGCTTTAAAACCTTAGTGCTGACAGTTGATGTGCCGGTGGCCTCTAGGCGCGAACGTCAGGTGCGCTCAGGCCTGACACAGCCGCCCCGGCTGACCCCGCACCTTCTGGCGCAGGTGGCCTGCAATCCCACCTGGGCGCTCGGCATGGCGCGCCAGCATCGCCATGAAGGCGGCATGCCGCATATGCGCACCCTGGATAAATATGTTGCCGCGCAGAACGAAGGGCTCTCTTCCACTGCCCATATTGGCTATCTGCTGCGCACCTCTCCGGATTGGGACTATGTCAAATGGCTACGCGATGCCTGGGATGGTCCCTTTGTGGTCAAAGGCGTGATGCGGCCCGAAGATGCCGCGCCGCTGGAGCAGATCGGCGTCGATGCCCTGTGGATTTCCAACCACGCGGGCCGGCAGTTTGATGCCGCCCCCGCCACGATCGAGGCCCTGCCCGAGATACGCGCCGCGACCAATCTGCCGCTGATTTTGGACAGTGGTATCGAAGGCGGGCTCGACATTCTGCGCGCCCTGGCGCTGGGGGCAGATTTTGTCATGCTGGGGCGCGCCTTTCACTATGCACTTGCAGCATTAGGAACCCAGGGGCCACAGCATCTGGTTGAGGTCCTCTCCAAGGATCTGGAGGCCAATATGGGCCAGCTAGGCCTGCGAAATCTGGCAGAGGCACGGAATTTGCAAATTCGCAATTTAGCGTTACATCCTCAGACGCCCAGCGCAAACCCCTGAAACAGGTAGCAAAGCCTGCGAGTTGAAATTGCCCCCACACCCTCACCCGAAAGCGTAATCGCAGATACGTCAGCAGGGGTGACCAAAGATTCGCACAGGGTAGTTTTGCCCAAAATTTAGGCAATTTGCGAACAGTCAAAAGCCGGAATTCAGGCGTTCATGCTGCATCTGCACAAAAAACTGCCGGAAAATGGCCGTATGGGAGCGCAATCATGCCGCAGATACCCAATACTACGGCTATACCAGGGACTAAGATGTAACTAACACTTCGCCAAACCTAGACTACTCCGAGGAGCGACAATGCCTGATTTCAAGAAAATCCTGATTGCAAACCGGGGCGAAATCGCCATCCGTGTCATGCGCGCAGCAAATGAAATGGGCAAGCGCACGGTTGCGGTCTACGCCGAAGAGGACAAACTGGGGCTGCACCGCTTCAAAGCGGATGAAGCCTATCGCATCGGGATCGGCATGGGGCCGGTTGCCGCCTATCTGAGCATCGACGAGATTATTCGCGTCGCCAAGGAATGTGGCGCCGATGCCATCCACCCCGGATACGGGCTGCTCTCCGAGAACCCCGAATTTGTCGATGCCTGCGCCCGCAACGGCATCACCTTTATCGGCCCCAAGGCCGAAACCATGCGCGCCCTGGGCGATAAGGCCTCTGCGCGGCGTGTCGCCATCGAGGCAGGTGTGCCCGTCATCCCCGCCACCGAAGTGCTAGGCGATGACATGAAAGCCATCGCAGATGAGGCTAAAGAGGTCGGCTATCCGCTGATGCTCAAGGCCTCTTGGGGCGGCGGCGGTCGCGGCATGCGCCCCATCCACGGCCCGGATGAGCTGGAAGAAAAAGTTCTGGAAGGCCGCCGCGAGGCCGAAGCCGCCTTTGGCAATGGCGAAGGCTATCTGGAAAAGATGATCACCCGCGCCCGTCACGTCGAGGTGCAGATCCTCGGCGACAAACATGGTGAGATCTATCACCTGTTTGAACGCGACTGCTCGGTGCAGCGTCGCAACCAAAAGGTCGTGGAACGCGCCCCTGCGCCTTACCTGTCAGAAGAGCAGCGCGCCGAGATCTGCGAGTTGGGCCGCAAGATCTGCGCCCATGTGAATTATGAATGCGCCGGCACTGTCGAATTCCTGATGGATATGGAAAGCGGCAAGTTCTACTTCATCGAGGTGAACCCCCGTGTGCAGGTGGAACATACTGTCACCGAGGAAGTCACCGGCATCGACATCGTTCAGGCGCAGATCTTGATCGCCGAGGGCAAGCCCATCGCCGAGGCCACCGGCAAGGCCGCCCAGGAGGAGATCCGCCTCAACGGCCATGCGCTGCAGACCCGTGTGACCACCGAAGATCCGCTGAACAATTTCATCCCCGATTATGGCCGCATCACAGCCTATCGTTCGGCCACCGGCATGGGCATCCGTCTGGATGGCGGTACCGCCTATGCGGGCGGTGTAATTACGCGCTATTATGACAGCCTGCTGACCAAGGTCACCGCCTGGGCGCAGACCCCGGAAAAGGCCATTGCCCGGATGGACCGCGCCCTGCGAGAGTTCCGAGTGCGGGGTGTGTCCACCAATATTGCCTTTGTTGAGAACCTGCTGAAGCATCCGACCTTCCTCGACAACAGCTATACCACCACATTCATCGACAACACGCCGGACCTGTTCCAGTTTGCCAAACGTCAGGACCGCGGCACCAAGGTGTTGACCTATCTGGCGGATATCTCCGTCAACGGTCACCCAGAGACCGAAGGCCGCGCTGCCCCGGCGGCGGATCTGAAAGAGCCTCGCGCCCCGCATGTGGACCCGGCGCCGCTGCCCTATGGCACCCGCAATCTGCTGGAGCAAAAGGGCGCTCAAGCCGTTGCTGATTGGATGAAGGCCCAGCGCCAGCTGCTGCTCACCGATACCACAATGCGCGATGGCCACCAGTCCCTGCTGGCGACCCGCATGCGCAGCCACGACATGATCAAGGTCGCCCCTGCCTATGCGCAGAACCTCAGCCAGCTGTTCTCGGTTGAATGCTGGGGTGGTGCGACCTTTGATGTAGCCTATCGCTTCCTGCAGGAATGCCCCTGGCAGCGGTTGCGTGATCTGCGCGAGGCCATGCCCAATGTGATGACCCAGATGCTGCTGCGCGCCTCCAATGGCGTGGGCTACACCAACTACCCTGACAATGTGGTGCAGGAATTTGTCCGCCAGGCTGCTGTGACCGGCGTGGATGTCTTCCGCGTGTTTGACAGCCTCAACTGGGTGGAAAACATGCGCGTCGCCATGGATGCAGTGGTCGAGAGCGGCAAGCTTTGTGAAGGCACCATCTGCTACACTGGCGATATTCTGGATCCGAACCGGGCCAAATATGACCTGAAATACTATGTCGGCATGGCCAAGGAACTGGAAGCTGCCGGCGCCCATGTTCTGGGTCTAAAAGACATGGCAGGCCTGCTGAAACCTGCTGCCGCCCGTCAGCTGGTCAAGGCGCTGAAGGAAGAGGTCGGCCTGCCGGTGCATTTCCACACCCATGACACCTCGGGCATTGCTGGTGCCACTATTCTTGCCGCCGCTGACGCTGGTGTCGATGCGGTGGATGTTGCCATGGATGCCTTCTCTGGCGGGACATCGCAGCCCTGCTTTGGCTCCATCGTCGAAGGTCTGCGCAATACCGATCGCGACACAGGGCTCGACATCGAAAAGATTCGCGAAATCTCTGACTACTGGGAGCAGGTCCGCGCGCAGTATGTGGCCTTCGAGTCCGGCCTGCAGGCTCCTGCCTCCGAGGTCTACCTGCATGAGATGCCCGGCGGGCAGTTCACCAACCTCAAGGCGCAAGCGCGCTCCCTGGGGCTGGAAGAGCGCTGGCACGAGGTCGCCCAGACCTATGCCGATGTGAACCAGATGTTTGGCGATATCGTCAAGGTGACGCCCTCCTCCAAGGTTGTCGGCGATATGGCCCTGATGATGGTCTCCCAGAACCTCAGCCGCGAAGAGGTGGAGAACCCCGAAACAGAAGTTTCCTTCCCAGACAGCGTTGTCGACATGATGCGCGGCAACCTCGGCCAGCCTCCCGGTGGCTTCCCCGAGGGTATCACCGCCAAAGTCCTGAAGGGTGACGCGCCCAATTTGGCCCGTCCAGGCGCCCATCTGGAGCCGGTGGATCTGGAAGCTATGCGTACCGAGCTCAGCCAGGAGCTTGAGGGCAAAGTGGTGGATGATGAGGATCTCAACGGCTACCTGATGTATCCCAAGGTCTTCCTCGACTACATGGGGCGTCACCGCCAGTACGGACCGGTCCGCACTCTGCCAACACGGGCTTTCTTTTACGGTATGGAGCCCGGCGAAGAGATCACTGCCGAGATTGATCCCGGTAAGACCCTGGAAATTCGCCTGCAGGCGATTGGCGAAACCGACGAAACCGGCGAGGTGAAAGTCTTCTTTGAACTCAACGGCCAGCCCCGCGTCATTCGGGTGCCAAACCGTCTGGTCAAGGCCAGCACCGACAGCCGCCTCAAGGCCGAAGTTGGCAATGCCAATCACATCGGCGCGCCAATGCCCGGCGTTGTCGCCAGCGTCGCGGTTCAGGTCGGCCAAGAGGTCCACGAAGGCGATATGCTGCTGACCATCGAGGCGATGAAAATGGAAACCGGCCTGCATGCTGAGCGCGCGGCGCGCGTCAAAGCGCTGCATGTCTCCGCCGGCACCCAGATCGACGCCAAGGACCTGCTGGTCGAACTCGAAGACCTGGAGTAAGCGCCCGCCCCGGAAACAGGGTGCAGGCTAAAACAAAGGGCGCCACTTGGCGCCCTTTTTGCATTGTCTCAGGGTTTCCCATGCCTGAATGTGTCGTGCCTAAAAGTTGAGATTTAGCCCCGCTTGTACACCGTAACTGCGATAGCCGCTCATACCTATGCCATCATAAAAGCCCTCGATCCGAAAACTCCCATGCTTTGAGAAGGCGTAGAACAGCCCCAATTCAACCTGGGCCCTACCGCCGTCCTGATCAACCGGGTTAATCACCGCCGAGCCAGAGGCGCTGGACGAGGTGCCAATCGCACTGACACCGCCAGTCAGCAGCAGCTCACCAGACCCATGATAGAAGGGAGCCGGGGTTTCAAAATCCAGCCCCAGTTCAATACGCCCCTGTTCCAGCTTTTGGCTTGGGATCAGATTGCCCAGACTGTCCCGGTAGGCCTCTTGCTTATCGGTGGTGTAAGAGGCCGCCAGACTGGGAATAAGAGTGGTTTCGCCCCGGACCACCTGGCCCGAGAGTTTGACCATGGCCAGCCAGCGTTCGCTGTCGAACTGGTCGCGGTAGGTGCCATAGGGAGAGATGTCATTGTTGCTTTGCCCATAGAGCAACCGCCCCTCCACAAACAGATCCTGCGTTGGAAATTTGGTGACAAAATAGGGGCCGACCAGCCAGCCGCGCCCTTCGATCGAGCTGCGACCATCCTCCTGATCAAGATAGTCAAACTCAACCAAGGCCCCAACCAGCAGCCTCTCGCTCAGCTGGATATGTCCGCCAAAGGCGCCAAAGGCATAGGAGCCAGAACTGGTCCCTGCCTTTACCGTCGATCCCTGCGCCCGGAGCCAGATCGGCGCATCAACGCCAGTGTCGATGTCAAAGGTGCCGCGCCCACGGGTAACCTGCAAATTGAGCGCAGCACTGCCAGTTCCCGAAAGAAAGCCGGTCAGATCCGGTTGATTATTGACCAGCTGTGTCGCGCGGGTTGAGGCAAACTGGCGTATGGTCTTGCTGGTATCGGCAACAACCGATGTGCCGACAGTAAGCGTGTTGGAGGCCAGATTGCCATTGCTGGCCGCATCTTCGGCAACATTCGCCGCCAGATTGACGGAAACATCGCCCGCCCCGGTCGGCGTGAGTTGCACCGTATAATTGGCGCCCGAACCGGAAAGACTGGCAGCGGAGCCATTTGTGACGCTCAGATCAGATAGGCTCAAACCGGTAACATCTTCCGAAAAGACGATAGCGACCTCAAAGGCCGTGCCCGGCACCACAGAACTGGTACTGCTCGAAAGAGTGACCGAGGGAGCTGTGGTGTCAGACGGCGGCACAGTTGCCACAAAGCTTGTCGTGGTCTTGCCAGCCAACGCGATCTCATAGGCCCTGCTTCCGACGGAAAAACTGAACCCAATGTAGTCATCATCCGCAATGGTTCCCGTTGGCCCGTCCTGAACCAGACCGACAACATCAGAAGCCGAAATGCTCAGGCAGTCCGCAATAAAGGCCGCCGTGATCGGACTGCCCACATTGAAACCCGCTACAGGCCTGAAGGCACGCCCGCCGGCATAGAGTGAATCTGGCCCCGTTTTATACAAAAACACGGCGACGGGGTCCCCAATTGTAAGCTGCGCAGCTGCTACACAGTCACCTAGGGATGTAGCGAAGTTTCTATTGACTGAATTGTCCAATGCGCTTGCCCCGGATGGCAGACCGCCAGTTGCCAAGGCCGCACAAAGGGCAAAGAGTTTACGCCCACGAAGACTGCCCAACCGGACAGAGACCAAACCAGGAATAAACTGCATAAAAGCATCTCGCAAGTTTTGAAATTGAAGGAAGAACCAAAAGACACTCAATAAAAGCCCCCCAGGAACGGAGGTGCAAATCACCCAATGACGGCAACGGCATCGCGCCCCCAAAATAGCGCGTCAGTCACATCGCGAAACAACCCCAGACAGAAGTCACCGCCACATCCAGCCACACTACAGACTGAAATCTCTATTAGATTTCTGTAGTTTCTATTAATGCGCAGGGAAACAAAGGCTGAAAATACAACCTTGAGCAAACGCGCCAGTGCCCGATGCGCGCCACCAAGCTGCCTGCACCCTCCGCCGCCCCTATCCAGCTGCCAAAACCAACGGCAAAATCATCGCCAGTTGCAAACCAGGGGTTTAATCCCCTGCGCTGTAGCATTCCTCTGTACCGCCCAACCAGACCTCATTACCTGCGGCCTGCGAAGGTTTTCCTGACTGAACAATCGCCCCCAGCGCAATCAGAATCACCAAGGATCCGATCCGCAAAATTTCCACTGATTTCATTGGCTGGCGCCCCTTCTGACTGTTGGTCGTTCCAATTGAAACGCCCCCCCGGACTTCTTCCGTCGCTCTGTCGCAAGAGTTTTTTGGGGGCTGGCGTCGCCCCTGCCCTGCCTGTCCCGCTTTCTCACCGAAGGCTTTTTTCCGCTTTGCTACATTTTCCGCTTGCGACGGGCGCGCAGAATGCCTAGATCCGCCTCACCAAGTGAAGCGCGGGCGTAGCTCAGGGGTAGAGCATAACCTTGCCAAGGTTAGGGTCGGGCGTTCGAATCGCCTCGCCCGCTCCATTTGGACATCGAAAAGGCCACTCCTTCGGGGGTGGCCTTTCGTGTTTGAATAAGAGAGTTTGGCCGGAACCTTGCGTGGAATCGAGATCTCACCTAGGAACAGATGCAGAACGCAAAACAAGAAACAGGCAGGCGCAACGATATGCTCACATCCGTGGAACTCTGTGCAGGCGCAGGTGGTCAGGCGCTGGGGCTGGAACGCGCTGGCTTTGACCACACAGCGCTGGTCGAGATCGACAAACATTGCTGCGCCACCCTGCGCCACAACCGACCCGGCTGGAACGTGCTCGAAGAAGACGTGCGCCTCTTCAAAGAAGAGGCCAGCGCCTACAAGGGCATTGACCTGCTGGCCGGCGGGTTGCCCTGCCCGCCCTTTTCAGTGGCCGGCAAGCAGCTTGGCGAAAAGGATGAACGCAACCTGTTTGATGATGCCATTCACATTGTCGATGCCACCCGCCCCCGCGCGGTGATGATCGAAAACGTGCGGGGTTTCCTCGATGCTGCCTTTCACGACTACCGCGAAAAGCTGAAAAAACAGCTGGCCAAACTGGGCTATGAAACCGACTGGCGGCTGCTCAACGCGTCGGACTACGGGGTGCCGCAGTTACGACCCCGGGTGGCGATCATTGCCCTGCGGCGCGAGTTTGCCGGGGATTTCTCTTGGCCCGAGCCACTGCCTTACAATCCCCCCACTGTAGGCGAGACCCTTCTGGATCTTATGAAGGCGCGCGGCTGGCGCGGCGCCGAAGACTGGGCCGCCCAGGCGGATGAGATCGCCCCCACCATCGTTGGCGGCTCAAAGAAACACGGCGGTCCTGACCTTGGCCCCACCCGGGCACGGCGCGCCTGGGCCTCCCTAGGGGTCGAAGGCCGCACTATCGCCTATGAGGCCCCTGATCCCTTCCACAACGACATGCCCCGCCTTACCGTACGCATGGTGGCCCGCATCCAGGGCTTCCCGGACGCCTGGCATTTCACCGGCGCCAAGACCAATGCCTATCGCCAGGTTGGAAATGCCTTCCCGCCCCCCGTAGCCGAGGCCGTCGCCCGGCAACTGAAAGAAGCGATTTCCCGCCCCAATCTGCGCCTCGTCTCCCAATAGCCTTCCCCGCACCGCGCTCTGGAGAAGCCTAAAATCGGGAGAGGTGACCTGCCCCCATCACCTTTCTATAAGTATTCAAATTCCCAAGCTTTCGGCCCAGACCGAGGTAGATATGAAACGCAGCCTGCCCCCCAGCCTTGTCGCGCCCGGGCATCCGGATTTTGACACGCTCAGCGCCCTGGCCAATGAGATCACCACCCGCGCCGGCGGCGCTTTGGTCTTGGCAGAGAGCTTCCCTGCAATGCTACGGCGCTGCATCGATGATGTGATCATGACGCCCAAGACGGGTCGTCGCGCCTATGAAGAGCTGGAAAAGACCGAAAAAACCTATATCGGCACCCGCGTCGAGATTGAGCTGCGCGCCCTGCTGCGCCTGCCACGCGGGCGGTTGGATACTGAAATCCTGGGCCGCGATATGGATATCAAAAACACCATGGGCAGCAATTGGATGATCCCCACCGAGGCATTGGATCAGCCCTGCCTTCTGGTAGCCGCCGACGAAGCCCGCGCGCGGTGCTACCTCGGTCTGATCATAGCGCGCCCCGCCTATCTGACCCAGGGCAAAAACAAGGACGGCAAAGCCGCGGTCTCAGCTGCCGGTTTTGCCAATATCCTCTGGCTGCTCTGCGACCAGAGCTACCCGGCAAACTTCTGGCGCCTACAGGATCCCGATGTGGTCAGCGAGATTTTTTCCCAAGCCACCGGAAATGCCCGCATGGCCAGCCTGTTTCGCCAAATCCAGAACACCGCCATAGCCCGCGATGTGGTCGAGGCAGTGGCGCAGCAAAAGGACTTCATGCGCCGGATCCGGTCAGACAAGGGACGCGGCACCCGGGATCACCTGGAACAAGAGGGCATCCTGCTGCTGTCTGGCCAGTATGACAGCCAGCTGATCAAGGCGCTGGACCTGCCCCATTGCACGGGCGCGGAGTTCATCTCTTGTCAGCCGACAGAGCCACAACAGCGGCGCCTTGCCGCCCAGGCCGGGTTTATCCTGCCGGATCATCTCTAGCGCCCAGCCCCCTCCCATCCCTCATTTTGCTTCCCAGAAGAATTCTTACCCCTCAGGTCACTTTCCCTCTTGCGGGCCTGCCGTGGATTGCCTAAACACCGCTTCACCAAATGTAGCGCGGGCGTAGCTCAGGGGTAGAGCATAACCTTGCCA
>NZ_JBDWPJ010000172.1:0-15256 GCF_039971195.1 Pseudophaeobacter sp. | reverse complement strand
AGGCGCTGCATTCGGATCGGCTGGTTTGGGCGGGGGCGGGTTCAGGATGTCATCAACCCATTTCTGCGCCGCATCGCAGCCATCGCCGCGCGGTGGCCGGTCCTGATTGCTGCAGCCGCGCGTGCCTTTGGGACAGGCGAGACGCACATGGAAATGGTAGTGATGCCCCCACCAAGGCCGGATTTTGCGCAGCCAGCGCCGGCCGCCCCTGGCGTCCTTGCACATCTGCACCTTGGCGCCGGGAAAGACAAAGATCCGCGCCACGCGTTTGTCCTGTGCAGCGGCCTTGATGATCTCGTGATGGGCGCGGGTCCAGTCGGAATTGACAAAGGCACCATTGTTGCGGCGCGTCGAGATAGAAGAGATCTTTTCGCGTTGCGACCGGCTGTAGTTCAGCCGGTCAGCTGGGCGCATCCAGATATCTATATCCAGCCCCATCTGATGGCTGCGATGGCCTGAGAGCATCGGCCCGCCCCGGGGCTGGCTGATATCGCCGATATAAAGCCCATTCCATCCCGGCTGGCTGGCGGCCACCCTGCTGAGCTTTTCGATAAAGCTGATGGTCTCGGGATGGCCCCAATTACGGTTGCGGCTGAGCCGCATCGCCTGCCATGTTGGTCCGGTTTCCGGCAATTGCACCGCCCCGGCAACGCAGCCCTTGGCATAGGAGCCATAGGCCGCCGGTGCCTGCTGCGATCCACTATCCTTGGCACCAAACAGCTGTTTGGCCAGCGGCGCGGCACTGGCGCTGCCAAAACCTGCAATCACTAAACAAAAACTCGCTACAAGCAGTCTCAACCCTGGTCTCCTTCGGCCTTCACCCAGCGCAATGCAATCAACCCGAGGACAAACAGAAGGATCACCGGGCTGATGCCCAATCGTGCGCTACCGGTCAGGGTGGTGGCAACCCCAATCAGCATTGGCGCCAGAAAGGCAGTGGCGCGTCCCGACAGGCCATAGAGCCCAAAGCTCTCGGTGGCCTTTGCAGGATCAGTATGGCGCACCATCAGGCTGCGGCTGGCGGCCTGCAATATTCCGCCGAAACCGCCAATCATCATGCCACAGCCAAAGAAGATCGCATCCGGCAGTGTTGAGCCTTCGGCCAGTGGCACGCCAAACAGCGCGTCACGCGACATGTTCACCACGGTGATGCAGACCAGGGTCAGCACCAGGATTGCAGCAATGATGACGGGCTTGGGGCCATAGCGTTTGTCGGCCACACCGCCGACCCAGCTAAAGGCCGCGGCGGCAATGGCAGAGATGATCCCAAAGGCTGCAATATTCAAGATCTCCCAGTCTAGTACCAGACTGGCATAGACCCCGCCAAAACCATAAAGCCCATTGAGCGCATCGCGGTAGAGCATCGACGAGCCAAGATAGCTGGCCAGGCTTGCGCGATTTCTCAGGGCCTTGACCGAAGAGACAACCAAGGTCACAGCCTGACCCAGCGTGCCACGTTTGCCAGTATGGGCATCATCCTTCACCCAGAGAAAATAGGGCACCATAAAGACGATAAACCAAAGAGACGTTAGGGGGCCAACGACACGTCTATCTTCACTTGTTTCTGGGTCGAGACCAAAAGCAGGCTCTAGACCGACAACGGTCTTGCCTTCCTTTAGTTCCAAGAAAAAAACCAACATGATGAAGAGGGCAATCACACCGCCCAGATAGCCAAAGGCAAAGCCGGATCCGGAAATTGCCCCGACATCGTCCTTGCCGCCGAGGCTGGGCAGCTGCGAATTGGCAAAGATCAGGGCAAATTCAGCACCGATGAAACCAAAGCCAAAGGTAACCAGCATCCACCACAGGTTGCTGCCTGCGGGGTCCGAATACCAGATCCCCCAGGCGCCGAGCGCATACATCAGTGAAAAGCCAATGAGCCAGGGCCGTTTGCGCCCGGAAATATCTGCCAGCGCCCCGATGAAAGGCGCACCAAAACCGATCATCAGCCCGGTCACGGTCATACCAATCGCCCAAAGCGTTTGGGCCTTGGCCTCTGCTGCGGCGTCGCTCAGGCCTAGTGTCAAATAGTAATGTTCGGCGACCTCCGAGAAGAAGGGGCTGAAAATAAAGGTCACTAGGAGCGTGTGATAGGGCTGGCTGGCCCAATCAAAGAACCACCAACCCCAAATGCGCTTGCGCGTTGAAATATTTCTCATCCTGTCCCCACCTATTTGTTATCCGCGATAAGACAGGCACTTAGCCTATGAGGCAAGCGTATCTTGCATCGGTGGCCAGGGACGTTGTGCGTCCGCCGCGCGCCAGGCATCGATCCAGCCGGGGATTTCAAAGGGCTCCAGATCTGGATGCCCCATGGCTGCGAGCACCCGCGTGGGGGCAACAATACCCTCCTTGTCGGTCAATGCGGTGCGCAGCATCACATGGCTAGCGCAGGTGCCGTTCTTCTTCCACATCGACTGTTCCAGATAGATGAACTTGTCATCCCAGGCCACGGCGCGGCTGCGCATTTCAAACCGTTCAAAGCCGCGGATGCGCTGGCGGAACCGCACCGAAGAACCCGCAACGGTCATGCCCCAGCGGTTCTGTCGCAGGGCGCTGATCAGCCCCACCCGCTGTGCCTGCATGGTGCGGCCGAGATCATATAGCGTCATGGCGCGGCCATTGTTCAGCTCCAGCCAGATGTCCAGATCCCAGGGCCAGCAGATATGGTTGGAGACATGGGTCTCGGTGAGACCCAGCGGCGCCATGCGGCGGGCCTTCAGCAGGTCTTTGATCAGGCGGAAAATCGGGAACATCGGCGTACTCTCTTTGCGGAATGTGCCCCTCTTGCCACCGATTAACCAATGGTCAACCGCAACCTCGGGGAAGCCTTGCACAAATGCCACAGGCTGCTTACCTGTGGGGCTGATATTCCAAAGAGGTACGTGATGCTCTCGCTGTTCCAAATTCTGCTGTTGATCCTGGACATCGTCTGGTTCTTCATCATCGCTCATGTGATCATGAGCTGGCTGATCAATTTCCAGGTGCTGAACCTGCAACAGCAGCTGGTGAGCCAGATCTGGTACATGCTGCAGCGAATTCTCGAGCCGCTTTACGCGCCGGTGCGTCGCATTATGCCCAATATGAGCGGCATTGATCTGGCCCCGCTGGTGGTGCTGATCGCGGTCTATGCTCTGCGCATTATCATCCAGAACAACATGGCCGCATTCTACTAGGCCTCCCTGGTGGCCCGTTTGGGCTGTTTCAGCGGATGACTATGAATAAAACCAAGGGGGCGAAGCGTAAAGCTTTGCCCCTTGCTCTTGCCGCCCGAATCGACCTGTGGGATTGTGGCGCTCAAATCAGAGCAGCCGCACCCAACGAGGTCCCACGTCATGACAGCCGCGTCCGCGATCACCGAGACGGAGAGCAGTGCCACTCCGTTGCTGCGTGAGATCTTTGGCTTTGATGCCTTTCGCCCCGGCCAGGAGGAAATCGTCGAGGCGGTAACACGCGGCGAAAACGTGCTGGCGATCATGCCCACAGGGGGCGGCAAATCGCTGTGCTTCCAACTGCCGGCGCTGCAACGGGCCGGGATCACCGTGGTGATCTCGCCGCTGATCGCCCTGATGCGCGATCAGGTGCGGGCGCTGCAGGCGGTTGGCGTCACTGCCGGGGCGCTCACCTCGGGCAATACAGAGGAAGAGACCGAAGCGGTCTGGCAATCCATTGAATCCGGCGCGCTGAAGCTCCTGTATATGGCACCCGAACGGCTGGCTTCGGGGTCGACACTCAATATGTTGCAGCGGATCAATGTCAGCCTGATCGCGGTGGATGAGGCCCATTGTGTCAGCCAGTGGGGCCATGATTTCCGCCCCGACTACCTGCGCATCGGCGAGCTGCGTCAGGCGCTGGATGTGCCACTGGCGGCCTTTACCGCCACCGCCGATTCCGAGACCCGCGAAGAAATCATTCGCAAGCTGTTCGATGGTCATGCGCCCCGCGCCTTTCTGCGCGGCTTTGACCGGCCCAATATCCATCTGGCCTTTGCCGCCAAGGATGGCCCGCGCCGCCAGATCCTCGAATTTGCGGCGGTGCGCAAAACCCAATCAGGCATCGTCTATTGTGGCACCCGTGCCAAGACCGAAGACCTGGCCCGCGCTCTGCGCGATGCGGGGCATGCGGCTTGCCATTATCATGGTGGCATGGAGGCCGGGGAGCGTCGCGATGTGGAGGTGCGGTTCGCGCGTGAAGATGGGCTGATCGTGGTGGCGACGGTGGCCTTTGGCATGGGCATCGACAAGCCCGACATCCGCTGGGTGGCTCATGCGGATCTGCCAAAATCAATCGAATCCTACTATCAGGAAATTGGCCGTGCGGGCCGCGATGGCGCCCCGGCTGAAACGCTGACGCTGTTTGGATCCGATGACATCCGCTTGCGGCGCAGCCAGATAGACGAGGGCCTGGCCCCACCTGAGCGCCGCGCCGCCGACCATGGGCGGCTCAATGCGCTCTTGGGTCTGGCCGAAGCGCTGACTTGCCGCCGTCAGACCCTGCTGGGTTACTTTGAAGAAGAGTCAGAGCCTTGCGGCAATTGCGATCTTTGTGACAACCCGGTGGAGGTCTTTGACGGCACCACGGCGGTGCGTAAGGCGCTCTCGGCTATCTTACGCACCAATGAGACCTATGGCGCTGGGCATCTGATCGACATTCTTTTTGGTAATGAAACCGACCGGGTGCGCGAAAAGGGCCATGATGATCTGTCGGTCTTTGGCTGTGGCAAGGAATATAGCAAGCGCCAGTGGCAGGCAGTGTTTCGTCAGATGATGGGCCATGATCTGGTGCGCCCCGACCCCGAACGCCACGGTGCCCTGCGCATGACCGAGGCGGCGCTGCCGGTGCTGAAAGGCGAGGCGCAGATCTCCCTGCGCAAAGACACCATCAAGTCGGCCGAACGCCGCCCAGCGGTGAAAATGCTGGTTTCCGAAGAAGACGAGCCACTGCTGTCGGCCTTAAAGGCCAAGCGCCGCGCCCTGGCCGAGGCGCAAAAAGTGCCGGCCTATGTGGTGTTCAACGACAAGACCCTGATCGAAATGGCCGAGACACGGCCCGAAACTCTGGATCAGATGGCGCGGATCGGCGGTGTCGGCGCCAAAAAGCTGGAGCGCTACGGCGATGAGTTTTTGCAGGTGATCACCGGCGCGGTGGAAGAACTGCACCCGGCCCGGCGTAAGCTGGCAGCACGGGAAGGGGCGGGTTCGACCTATGATGCCCTGATGGAGGCCCAGGCGCTGCTGACCCGTGGCGCATGCGGCACCCTGAAACCGCTGAGTTGTCCCGCCACCATGCTGGCCAAGCTGGCGCAGATGCGGGTTGAGGATACCCGTGGCATCACAATGCTGCTAGGCGAACGCCGGGCAGAGAGATTTTTGCCCGCCTTTCTGGACGTTTTGCGCCAGACTGACTAAGTCTGTCGGAGAGAAACAAATCGGAAACAAAAGGAGCGCGCGATGCTGGTAGTGGTATCCCCGGCCAAAAAGCTGGATTGGTCGGAGCGGGATCAGGACTTGACCTTCCCCGCCTTTCAGGAGGATGCCATTCGCCTGGCCGAAGTCGCCCGCGAGCTGAGCGTCGCGGATCTGATGAAGCTGATGCATATCAGCGAGGATCTGGCCAAGCTGAACCATGATCGCTTCCGCGATTTTGCCTCAGATCCCAAGACCGAAGATCTGCGCCCTGCCGCCCTAGCCTTTGCCGGTGACACTTATCAGGGGCTCGAAGCCGCATCGCTGGAGCCAGAAGAAATGGCCTGGGCACAGGATCATTTCCGTATTTTGTCCGGGCTTTATGGTCTGTTGCGACCCTTGGATGCACTGCAGCCTTACCGGCTGGAGATGGGATCACGGCTCAAAAATCCACGCGGCAAGAACCTCTATGAATACTGGGGCAGCCAGATCGCCGAGGCGCTGAATGCCCAGGCCGAAGCGACCGGGGCGGAGGTGCTGGTGAACTGTGCCAGCCAGGAGTATTTTGGCGTGGTGGACCTCAAGGCGCTGAAACCGCAGGTGGTGACGCCGGTGTTTATGGAAGACAAGAACGGCACCCCAAAGGTGGTGAGCTTTTATGCCAAACGCGCCCGTGGGGCCATGGCGCGCTACGTGATCCAGCACCGGGTCAATGAGGTCGCAGCTCTGCAGGAGTTTGATACTGGGGGGTATGTCTATCAGCCGCAGCTGTCAGAGCCGATGAAGCCGGTGTTCCTGCGTCAGCCCACGGCCTAGGGGCCAGAGTTATTAGAGCCGAGGTTCAAGAGGCAGAGGCTCTAGGCGGCTGAAGTCACTTCGATAGGATGAAACTCATCCGTTGTATGTTGCAGGATCCGTTCCAGGATCACTGCTTTGCGCAACGGCTTGGTCAGGTAGTGGTCCAGCCCGGCGGCCAGGATACCTTCGGAATCGCCGGTCATTGCATGTGCGGTCAGCGCCACGATGGGCACGTGACGCCCGGTTTTGCGCTCCAGTTTGCGAATTGCCACCGTGGCCTCTTTGCCATCCATTTCCGGCATCGAGATATCCATGAATACCAGATCCGGTTCAAACTCCTGATAAAGCGCAACTGCCTCGATGCCATTGTTGGCAAATTGCAGGTCGATGTTCAGCTCTTTCACCATCTTGCGGAACACCAGCTGGTTGGTTTTGTTGTCCTCGGCGGCGAGGACACGCATCTGCCGGGCATCACATACCATGGTGGCAGGCGCCTGCTCTGCGGCTGCATTATCTGCCTCATAGGCTTCTTCCAGAGTCTGTGGCGCGGAATCATCCACTGTGATCTCTTCCCCTGCAGTCACCTCGCTCCCGGTCTGCTCACCTGTGGCCTGTTCAATTGGAGCGTCTTCTTCGCAAGAGGGCGGCTGGGGCGACAGATCAGCGGGGTCGGCGGGGAGCTCATCTGGTGCCAGCATAGAACTGGCCATGGTGGCCAGCTTGCTAAAGAGATCGTCGCGCGGGGTGGGACGGGGCAGCAGCTCCAATTCCAGGGCTTCGATTTCCTCAACCGGGTATTCATGCGGGCTGGGGCAAAGCATCAAGGTTGGAAGGGCGCTCCAGCTGCTTTGGCGCAGCTGGCGGGTCAGCTCCAGGCCACCACCGCCCGGCAGGCCGTGATCGGCGATCACCAGATCGATGCCGTCGTGCATCTTGTCCAGAGCATCGCTGACACTGTCAGCAGAGGTTGTTTCGACGCCGAGGAGCATCAACTGACGTTGCAGGATCTCGCTGTTGAGCGTTGAATTGTCGACCAACAGAATATGGCGCAGGCTTTTGGGCAGTTGGGGCGTCGCTGAGCAGGCCTCATCGGCTATGGGCAGCGGAATGCGGAAGCCAAAACAGGAACCCTGCCCTTCGTCGCTTTCAACCCAGATCTCGCCATCCATCAATTCGATCAGACGCCGCGAAATCGCAAGACCAAGGCCAGTACCCTCGAACTTGCGATTTTTCTCGTCTTCGACCTGATTGAACTCGCCAAAGACATGCTCGATCTTTTCTTCAGGGATGCCAATCCCGGTGTCCTCGATCATGCAATGTACCGCGCAGGTGCCTTCCTCTGGGTCAGAAATGCCAGTGACACGCAGGGTCACATGGCCTTCGCTGGTGAACTTTACTGCGTTGCCGGCCAGATTGGTTAGCACCTGCCGGATGCGGCCCGGATCGCCCACAAACTGGGTTGGTAAGAACAGGTCGTAATCCACCAACATCGACAGCCCCTTGTCGCGTGCGGTGGGCTGCAGCAGCATGACGATCTCGTGGATGCAGCGTTCCAGATCAAAGGGTTCTCTGTGCAAGACCAGCTTGTCGGCTTCGATTTTGGAATAGTCGAGCACATCATTGATGATCACCAAGAGGGCTTCGCCGGAATTCTTGATGGTTTTGGCGTAGAGCTTCTGCTCGTCATTCAGCGCCGTATCGTTGAGCAGCTCTGCCATGCCGACAACCCCATTCATCGGGGTGCGGATTTCGTGGGACATATTGGCGAGGAAGGCGGATTTGGCGCGGTTGGCTGCCTCGGCACGTTCGCGGGCAGAGCGCAGCTCTTCTTCGTAGTTGACGGAGGAGGTGATATCCAAGGCGAGGCTTACCACATCGCCGCCGTGGCCACGTTGGTCAATCAGCCGCAAATAGCGATCGTCCCACATCTGAATAATCACCGGTTCAGGCGACATCGACAGCCAGCGATTGCTCATCATTGCGCGCCATTTGTCCGGCTTCATCTCACCTGTATTGACCAGCCCCTCGTCGGTCAGGATCTGCAGGATCCGCATGTATGAAATTCCCGGAGTGACTTCCTCTAGCCCGTCAAAGATATTCAGATAAGCGGTGTTGGCGCCGATCAACTGGCTATCGGCGTTGAAAAAGGCAAAGCCATCCTGAAAGGCCTGGATCGAATGCCAAAGGCGCCGCTCGGCCGTTTCGATCTTTTCATTAGCCATGCTGAGGTCGGATTTGACCTTGGCATTTTCATCCCGCACGGTGGCCACTTCGGCCTGGGTGACACCGATTTGCTTGGTCAACGCCAGCGCGTGGCGGCCAAGTTTCCGGTTCGCAGCCGACAGTTCAGCCTGCTTGAGCTCAAGCAGGCGTTCTGCCGCCAGTCTAGCCCGGCGTTCTTCCGCGATTTTGTCAGCAAGGCTCATCCCTGCGGGCTCCATCTATAGTAACAAATAGGATCCCCGGAGGGAGCGAATGCCAGGTGAAAATTTTATGGTCCTAGTGTCTGTCTTACGCGTGAATTTCTTGCCATGAGGTTAAGCCCGTGCCAGCCTGAAGTTGATTTAGGAGGGCGTCATGCCAGTTTTTGTATTTACCCGGTTCACAATTTTCCTGCATTTCCTTCGCCAGCTGGGCCAGAGCCTGGCAATTCCCCTCTTTTCAAGGCGATTTGCGGCCCAAACGCTGACCCTTGTGGCGCTTTTTGCGAGCAGCCTGGCTGGGGGTGCGACGGCAGGGCCTGCGATTCCATCGCTGCGCTATCAGGCCTTTATGGATACGGATTATTACGGCTCGGATCTGCAGGCGCTGTTTGATACCGATCTGGCCTCCTGCCAGAAAGCTTGTTCCGCTCAGAAATCCTGCACCGGTTTTGTCTTTAACGCCCGATCAAATGCTTGTTTCCCCAAACAGAGCATGCAGACCGCTTCGGAATTTCTCGGGGCGATTTCGGCGCTGAAACAGGCCCAGCCCGCCGCCCTCATAGCGCAGGCCGAGGCCCGGGCACAGCGGTTGGACTTCCTGCGGGAGGCGGATTTGGCCCAGGCCTACAGCAGCGCTGAAAAGATCAGCCGAAGCTTCCCTGCTGAAAGCGCGGCGCTGGAGGACATGGTCGAGGCGGCGCAGATCCAGGCGCGGGCTGGCAATGACAAGGGCGCGCTGCGCTGGCTGGCGCAGGCCGTGGCGCTGAGCGACGAGGCCGGGCTCTGGGCAGAGTATTCTGCCATTTTGCAGCGCCACAGCGGCGTGCTGAGCAATGGCAAGCAGGCGGCGCGCAAACGTGCCCTGGCCGCCGGGATCAATGCCTATCTGCGCGCGCCCTCTGAGGCGGTGCAGGTAAACGGCTTGGTGGCAATGGCGCGGTCGCTGGAATCCCTTGGTCGGGGTCGGGACATGGTGCCGACACTGCGTCTGTCCGAAGACATCGCACCGCGTCGCGATACCGCGCATATGCTGGAACGGGCGATTGAAAGATACGGCTTCCGGGTGGTCGACAGCGAAGTGCAAAGCGATCGCGCCGATCCGCGGCTCTGTATTGAGTTCTCCGAAACCCTGCAGCTGAGCGGGGTTTCTTATGAGGACTATGTGAAGATCTCCGTGCCCGGCATTGTTGCCACGGCCGAGGGGAGTCAGCTCTGTGTTGATGGGCTGGAGCACGGGCAGCGTTATTCCATGACCCTGCGGCGCGGCTTGCCTTCGGGCAAGGGCGAGCTTTTGCAACGGGATGTTGAGCTCACCCATTACATTGGCGACCGCAGCCCAGCTGTGCGTTTTCCCGGACGCGCCTATGTTCTGGCCAAAACTGACCAGGCAGCGCTGCCGATTGAAACGGTGAACCTGACCGAGGTGTCATTGCGTCTGCGCCGGGTCAGCGACCGCAACCTGCTGCGCAGCATTCAGGATGGCTATTTTGGCCGCCCCCTGTCGCAGTGGCAGGAGGAACATTTTGCCAGCGATATTGCCGAGGAAGTCTGGAGCGGCACCGCCGCCCTGCAAAATACCCTAAATCAGGATATCACCACCCGGCTGCCACTGGCCGAGGCCATCGCCGATCAGCCGGTGGGCATCTACGCGCTTTCCGCGACCTATGACGGCGCCAACCCCTATGACGAACCCGGCGCGACGCAGTGGTTTGTGCTTACGGATCTTGGTCTCAGCACCATGTCCGGCAGCGATGGGCTGCATGTGCAGGTACAGGGGCTTTCAGATGCCAAGCCCCGCGCCGGGGTCGAGGTCACTCTGGTCTCCAACGCCAATGCCATTCTCGGCAAGGCAGTGAGCGATGCCACAGGATATGCCCATTTTGCCCCAGGTCTGGCGCGCGGCCGCGGCGGCGCCGAGGCCGCGATGATCCTGGCAGAGGTGCCGGGGGTTGAAGACGCAGAGGCGGCCGAGGATTTTGCCTTCCTGTCGCTCAAGGACGCGGCCTTTGATCTGTCGGATCGCGGCGTCGAGGGTCGCCCTTCACCGGGACCGGTGGATGTGTTCCTGGCAACCGATCGTGGCGCCTATCGCGCCGGGGAGGTGATCCATGTCACCGCCCTGACCCGCGACAGCAAGGCCCAGGCCATCGACGGCCTGCCGCTGACCGCCATACTGAGCCGCCCTGATGGGGTGGAATACAGCCGGCGCCTGTCAACCGGTGGCGCTGCGGGCGGGCATGTCTTTGCCCTGCCGGTGGGCAGCACTGCGCCGCGCGGCACCTGGCGGCTTGATCTCAAAAGCGATGTCAAAGCGCCTGCCCTGGCCAGCCGCCAAATTCTGGTCGAAGACTTTATGCCGGAGCGGATCGATTTTGACCAGAGCGTTGCCAATGCCGGGGCCCTACGTCCGGGTGAATTTGCCCAGTTGGATATCTCGGCGCGTTACCTTTTTGGTGCGCCGGGAGCGGATCTTGGCATTGATGGCGACCTGCGTCTGCGCCCTGTGCAGACGCTGGACAAATGGCCGGGCTATCAGTTTGGCCGCTATGACGCGCCGCGCGACAGTCAGCGGAACTACTTTGGCGGCGATGTCACTGATGCCAGCGGGGCCGCGCGAGTCACCGTGGAACTGCCGGTCGTCGATGTCACCGGCATGCCTTTTGAGGCAACACTGAGTACACGGCTGACCGATGGTTCTGGCCGTCCGGTGGAACGGGTTATGGATCTGCCAGTCAGCCCTGCGGGGCCGGTACTGGGGATCAAACCCCTGTTTGACGAGGAGGTCGCCGAAGGCACCGAGGCGCAGTTTGAACTGGTCGCCCTGTCAGAGCAGCTCAATCAGATGCCGATGCGGGTGAAATGGAGCCTGAACCGGATCGAGACCCGCTATCACTGGTATCAGCTTTATGGCAATTGGAACTGGGAGCGCAGCACCCGCCGCAAAAGCATCGCCACCGGCGAGGCACAGCTGGGAGAAAGCCCGGTTCTGGTCTCTGCCCCCACCGATTGGGGCCGCTACGAACTGGTGGTTGAACGGCTGGACGGCGATTATGTCGAAGCGGCGGTGGATTTCTATGCCGGCTGGTATGCGCCTGCGGATGGCGCGGCAACGCCCGACCGGCTGGAGATGTCGCTGGATGCTGAAAGCTATCAACCCGGCGACACGGCCCGGCTGCGGCTGGTACCGCGCAGTTCCGGCACGGCGCTGATCTCGGTTTTGTCCAATGAGGTGATCGAACGCCTTGCGGTGGAGGTCACTGCCGGAGAGGTGGTTGTGCCGCTCACTGTGAGTGAGGATTGGGGCAGCGGTGCCTATGTCACCGCGATGATGCTGCAGCCGCTTTCCGGCAAGGCCAGCCGCACTCCGACGCGGGCGCTGGGCCTGGCCCATGCACGGGTGGAACAGCCGGGGCAGGAGCTGCAGGTCGCCATCGCGGTGCCCGAAATAGCCCGCCCCCGCAGCACCGAAACAGCGCAGATCACTGTCTCCGGCGCCAAGCCGGGCGAAGCGGTCTGGCTGACCGTCGCGGCGGTAGATCTCGGCATTCTCAACCTCACCGGTTTCAAGAGCCCGGATCCCAGTGCCTATTACCATGGTCAGCGTCGGCTGGGGATGGAATTGCGCGATATCTATGGGCGGCTGATTGATCCGGGCAATGGTGTCCTGGGGCAGATCCGTTCAGGCGGGGATGCGGACCGCGGCATGCAGATGCAATCACCGCCACCAACCCAGGACCTGGTGGCCTTCTTCTCGGGTGCGGTCCAGGTTGATGCCAGCGGCAAAGTGGATTTCCCGCTGGAGCTGCCTGCCTTCAATGGCACCGTGCGCCTGATGGCCGTTGCCTGGTCCGACAGCGCAGTTGGCCAGGCCGAGGCGGATATGCTGGTGCGGGACCCGGTTGTGGTCACCGCCAGCCTGCCGCGTTTTCTGGCACCGGGAGATCAGAGCCGCATGCGCATCGAATTGGTGCATGCGGATGGGCCTGCGGGTGAGATGACGCTTTTGGCACAGACACTGGGCGCGGGCATCACCCTCGGAACCCTGCCAGCCTCGGTCTCCCTGGGCGAACAGGGCAAGGCGGTGCTGGAGATGCCACTGACGGCAACTGCAGTTGGTGATCCGGAAATTGTATTGTCGCTGATCACCCCGGAGGGCAAGCACCTCAATCAGGTGCTGCGGATGCCGGTGCGGGCAAATGATCCGGTGGTGGCAACCACCCGTCGCTTTAGCCTGCAGAAAGGCGGCAGCTTCCAGTTCACCAATGACGTCTTTGCGGGCCTGCAACAGGGGACAACCCAGGCGGTGCTTTCGGCGGGACCTTTGGCCAAATTTGACGTGCCGGGGCTGCTGAAAACTCTGGATCAATATCCCTATGGCTGTACCGAGCAGGTGACCTCTAGGGCGCTGCCGCTGCTCTATCTGTCCTCAGTTGCGCAGTCGCTGGGGCTGGGGCGCGGACCGCAGGTTGAGGCCCGCATTCAATCGGCGATCCAGCGGGTGCTGACCCGTCAGGCCAGCAACGGGGCTTTTGGTCTGTGGCGTGCTGAAAGCGGCGATTTCTGGCTCGATGCCTATGCCTCCGATTTCCTGTCGCGGGCACGGGCGCAGGGGCATGCGGTGCCCGAAGGCGCCTTTGTGCGGGCGATGGACAATCTGCGCAACCAGCTGAACTATGCCTCCGACTTTGACGAGGGTGGCGAGGATGTAGCCTATGCGTTGCTGGTTTTGGCTCGCGAAGGCGCGGCCTCGATGGGCGATCTGCGCTACTATGCCGACGTCAAGGCCAAGGCCTTTGCCACGCCATTGGCGGCGGCGCAGTTGGGTGGTGCACTGGCGGCCTATGGCGACCAGCGCCGGGCGGACCGGATGTTTGCCCGCGCTGCAGAGCTGTTGGAGCAGACCAGGTCAGAGCGCCCTGTCTGGCGGGTCGACTATGGCACCCAGCGACGCGATGCAGCAGCGGTTCTGGCCCTGGTGGTTGAGGCCGGATCAGAGGCGATCAGCACTGAGCAGCTGAGCAACCGGGTCACACAGAGCAGCGAGTGGATGTCGACACAGGAATCCGTCTGGACCCTTATGGCGGCCCATGCGCTGATCAAAAACCCAGAGGCCTCGGGAATGCTGATCAATGGTCAACCTTCTGAGGGGTCCTTTGTGCAGATCGAAGGCGGTCAAGGCCCCGTGAATATGTCGGTGACAAGCGCCAATGGCGCTGCCACCGATCTGACCCTGACCACCCTCGGGGTGCCCGAGGTGCCGCCCGCCGCGGGCGGCTATGGCTATAGTCTTGAACGTCGCCACTACACGCTGGAGGGCGAAGAGATTGACGGCCGTCAGTTCTCGGTTGGTGATCGGTTTGTCACGGTGCTGCGGGTCACCCCGCATGAAACCGTCGGGGCGCGGCTGATGGTCAATGATCCGCTGCCGGCCGGCATCGAGATCGACAACCCGAACCTGCTGCGGTCTGGGGATCTGAGCGGTCTCGACTGGCTGAAGCTGACGGAGGCAGAACATGCCGAATTCCGCAGTGATCGGTTTCTGGCGGCGGTGGATCTGTCGGGGCGTAAATCGGCGACGCTGGCCTATATCAGCCGGGCGGTCACGCCCGGTCAATTCCACCATCCGGCGGCCCAGGTCGAAGATATGTATCGCCCTGCCTATCGCGCCCATACTGATGCCGGTTCCGTGGCGATCCGGTGACCAAGGCAAAAACACCAAGGACGCGCCCTGAAAACTCTGGCGCGTCTTTTGCCTCTCTGCGGCGTGGCGGGCTTTGGCGCAGAAGCCTGTGGCCTAGAAATCTGTGGTATCGGGGATTTGCCTTGGCGCTACTCATGGCTGTCACCCTGTCGGCGGTTCAGCGTCTGGACCGCTGGGTTGCGGAAACCAGCCTGCCCCTGACCCTGGCCGAAACCTCGACCGAGGTGCTGGACCGCAATGGCGCCTTGATGCGGGTCTATCCGGTGGGAGATGGCATCTGGCGCATGGCGCCGCAGCTGGAACAGGTGGATCCGAATTTCATCGCCATGCTCACCGCCTATGAGGATAAACGCTTCTTCTCTCATGTCGGGGTGGATCCGCTGGCGATGCTGCGCGCTGTGGGTCAGGCGCTGTGGAACGGGCGGGCGGTCTCGGGCGGGTCTACCCTGACCATGCAGCTGGCGCGGTTGCTGGAGGATGGCACCACCGGTGCCTGGGCCGGTAAAATTCGCCAGATCCGTCTGGCGCTGGCGCTGGAGCGGCGGCTCAGCAAGCGACAGATCCTGGCGCTCTACCTCACCCACGCGCCCTATGGCGGCAATCTCGAAGGCATTCGGGCGGCCAGCTACGCCTGGTTTGGCAAGGGGCCTAACCGGCTGACGCCGTCCCAGGCGGCGCTGCTGATCGCCCTGCCGCAATCGCCCGAGCGCCGCCGCCCGGACCGTGCGCCGCAGGCAGCACAGGCGGCCCGCGATCGGGTACTTGCCCGGCTCCAGGGTGCCGGCCTTTTGACGGCGGGGGAGGTCGCCACAGCGGTCAAGACATCGGTGCCCCGCAGGATGCAGGGTTTCCCGCGCCTGGCTCCGCATCTCACCGATCGGCTGATCGCAAGTCGCCCCGGTGCAGCGCGGCTTGCCGTGACCCTCGAC
>NZ_JBDWPJ010000171.1:0-15248 GCF_039971195.1 Pseudophaeobacter sp. | reverse complement strand
AGGGGCGTCGCCAAGAGCGGTGCCCTTTTTTGTTTCCGATCTGCTGCATTGTTCAGCATCACCTCCGGGATGACGCTGCGACGTGCAGAATTGAACATCTGGTTGCGCGTCAACCCGCTGCTTGGGATCTTGCGGGAAACCCATTGAACTCGTAGCCTTGCTCTATTCCATCTCAAACGGAGTCCCTATGGCGCGTCCCAAAGTCGGCATTATCGGCAATTCCTATCTGCTCAACGATCAATACCCAGCCCATGCCGGGGGAACGATGAATTCCGAAGCCGTGGCCGAGGTCGCGGGCTGCATGCCGCTGCTGATCCCGTCAGACCCTAGGTTTCTGTCAGTGGAGGAACTGCTGGAGAGTTTTGACGGGTTTTTGCTCACTGGCGGGCGGCCCAATGTGCATCCAAATGAATATGGTGAGGCGGAAACTGCAGCCCATGGCGCCTTTGACCGGGCGCGGGATGCTATCGTGCTGCCGCTGGTGCGGGCCTGCGTCGAGCGCGGCCAGCCTTTCCTGGGCATCTGTCGCGGCTTTCAGGAGGTCAATGTCGCCATGGGCGGGACGCTCTACCCCGAGATCCGCGATCTGCCGGGGCGGATGAACCACCGCATGCCGCCAGATGGCACGCTCGAAGAGAAATTTGCCCTGCGTCACCCGGTGAAAATGACCTCTGGCGGGGTTTTCAACGGTGTCTTTGGCGCGGACGAGGTGATGACCAATAGCCTGCACGGGCAGGGCATCAAGACGGCCGGTGCCCGTATTGTGATTGATGGCCATGCCCCGGATGGCACACCTGAGGCGATCTATGTCTCCGACGCACCTGGATTTACCCTGGCGGTGCAATGGCACCCGGAATGGGACGCCAATAATGATCCGGTCTCGCGGCCCTTGTTTCAGGCCTTTGGCGCGGCGGTTCATGCCTGGGCGGATGGCGCACAAGAGGCTGAGGACCTCCGGGAAACGGCCTGAGCAGCGGCCAAGATCGCGGGGCTTTGGGATTGAGATCCGGCTGGGAACCTGCCACTGATTTCAGAATTGATTTTTAGCAATTTCTGGAACCCAATTCCTATGTTCGACCAGATCACTGATGCCCGGTCTTTAAGCGATGCGCTGGAGCAGCGCGGCATTTCCAAACAAACAGCCCAGAACCTCGCGGGCCTCGGCCAGTTTGGCGTTGCTTTGCTGCCTACGGAGGTGGCGCCGGATCGCCCCCCCGGGGTGACCAAACTCGGCGGCCTGCCGGATCTGCCTGCCGATCTGCACTGGCCATCGCGGCCCGCCTATCCAAAGGTGGAAAAGCCCAAAGGGTTTTGGACGCGGCTTACAGCCTGGTTGCCGGAACGGGAGGTTTTGAAGAAGCAGCGGCAGTATTGCGAAACATCGCAGCCACTGAATTTTCTGGCGCAGATAAACCTTTCTGAGATCGCTGCTTCGGCGGGCGAGGAGTATGATCTGCCCGCCAGCGGCATGGTTTACTTCTTTTATGATGATCTCGAACAGGGGTGGGGTTTTGATCCGTCGGATGCCATTGGCTTCCGAGTTCTCTACAGCGCTGATATGACAGAGTTAAAGCAGGCCCGTCGACCTTCTATGTTTGAAGAGGTCCGTTTCTACAAAGAGGTAGCGCTTGCAGGGGAGCGCAGGTTTGAACCCTGCGAGTTCGAGGGGATACATGCAGAGGGCCTTATGCTGTCGCAAGCGGATCGCGAAGCCTATGATGACTTCTTTGAACATTGGAATGACTGGCGGATCGAAAGAAGTGCCAATGAGATGGGCGGAGATCCGGCGGCCCACAAGCTGCGCGGGGTGCCCAACCTGGTTCAAGGTCCGATGGAGGAGCAATGTGCCCTAGTCTCGCAAGGCATCTCTTTTGGCGATGGCACCGCATACGACAGCCCAGCCGGGCGGGCTGTCCTGGCGCAGCCCAATGATTGGGTTTTGTTGCTGCAGCTGGGCAGCGATGCGCAGGCCGGTATGCAATGGGGCGACATGGGGAAATTGTTCTTTTGGATCAAAAAATCCGACCTGCAGCAGTGCCGCTTTGACAGGGGCTGGCTGATTTTGCAGTGCTACTAGAGCGCTGGGGTTCCCCTCGCCAGATAATTTTGGCGAGGGGGATGAGCTACAGCAGGCTGAAGTGATTGCTCAGGGGCAGTTCGCGTGCGCGCGTGCCTGTCAGATCAAAGAGCGCATTGGCCAAGGCGGGTGCCGCCGGTGGTGTGCCGGGCTCTCCGGCGCCGCCCATGTGTTTCTGGTTTTGCAGGACCGCGATCTCAACCGCTGGCATGCTGGGCATGCGCATGGCGTCATAGTCGGGGAAATTCTCCTGCTCCACCGCGCCGCCGTCAAAGGTGATTTCGCCATAGCAGGCTGCTGACAGCCCATAGGCCAGGCCGCTGAACAACTGGGCTTCGGTGTTTTGCGGATCCACCGCCAGGCCGAGATCCGCAGCAATCCAGGCCTTGGTGATGGCAATTTCGCCGTCCCTGTCGGCCACTTCGATGACCTGCGCCACCGGGGTGCCAAAGCTGTAGACCAGTGCAACACCGCGCCCGATGCCTTCGGGCGTCGTGCCGCTCCAGCCGGACATGTCGCGCACGGTTTCCAGAACCTTTGCAGCAGGCTCCCATTCGGCGCGGGCCAGTTCAAGGCGGAACTCCAACGGGTCACGGCCAGCCTTGTGCGCCATCTCGTCGATGATGCTGTCGGAGAAGAACCCATTGAAGGAGGCTGCAACTGAGCGCCAGAACCCAACCGGGATCATCGGCTTGGCGATAAAGCCTTCGACGCGGAAATTCGGGATCGCCAGGGGCTGGTTAAAGGCAGCGTCCACATGGCCCTTGTCCGGTCCGGACATGGGCAGCCCCAGCATCCGTCCAGCGCCTTCCTGTGTAGTGGATTGTGCCGCGATCTTACCATGCACCATAACCGCCTTGCCGTCCTTTACGGCTGCACGATAGCGACCGATGGAGCCGGGGCGATAGTAGTCGTGTTGCATGTCTTCTTCGCGCGACCAGGTGAGCTGCACCGGGATGCCCTTGAGCTTTTGAGCGATCTGAACCGCGCGGTTGCAATAGTCCACCTCGATGCGGCGGCCAAAACCGCCACCTAGATAGGTGGTGTTGACGGTGACCGCTTCGGTATCAAGGCCAGTGAGGTCTGCAGCAGCTTTTTGCACCACCGTTGGCCCCTGGTTGGGCGCCCAGATCTCCAGCGCATCGCCGGTGAACAGTGCGGTGGCGTTCATTGGCTCCATGGTGGCATGGGCCAGATAGGGCAGGCGGTATTCGGCCTCGATCAGCTCTGCGCCTTCGGGCAGGTCGTCGACGTTGCCGTCATCGCGCAGGGTGGAATTTGCAGAGCCGTCAAAGGCGGCTGCGATCTCGGCAAAGATGGCATCGGTGGTTTCAGGATAGCTTGCAGGCTCCCAGTCGACCTGGATGGCGTTGACCGCCTGTTGCGCCAGCCAGGTGTTGGAGCCGACCACAGCCACCGCATCGCCCAGATCGATGATCTCCTCTACCCCGGCCATATCCTTTGCGGCAGAGGCATCAAAGCTGCGCATGCCAGCGCCAAAATGCGGGTTCTGTTTGATGGCGGCAAATTTCATGCCGTCAATGCGGGTATCGACGCCAAAGCCCGCAGTGCCGGTGACCTTGGCCACCATATCGATGCGCGGCACCGGCTTGCCGATGTATTTCCACAGCGCGGCAGGGCGCAGCTCTGGTTCAAGCGGGTCAATGTCAGCGGCCTCTGAAGCCAATTCGCTATAAGAGAGCTTTACCCCGTCCGGGGCCAGCACATAGCCGTCTTTGGTTTCCAGCAGGGCGCGCGACAGGCCGAGCTTTTGCGCTGCGGCCTCTTTCAGGGTTTCGCGAGCGCTGGCGCCGGCCAGACGCATACGGGTAAAGCCGTCTTTCATCGACGACGATCCACCAGTGACCTGCAGATCGAGGAATTTGGAGAAATTCCCGACGATCTGCCCCAGTGAGTGCTGGAAATCGCTGGCGGTATAGCCGCGACCAGGCAGGGCCTCGGCCATCATAGCGCTGTTGTAATAGGCCTTGGCGGCGGGGCCATGGATCACATTGACCTGCGCCGGATCTACATCCAGTTCCTCTGCGATCAGGGCCGCCCAGGAACTGCGCACACCCTGGCCCATCTCAGCCCGGGGCGCAATCAGGGTGACGCCGTTTTGATCAACAAAAACAAAGGAGTTTAGCACGGCTTTACCCGCACCCGGCTGAAGCGGGTTGGGGGCAGGCTGGTGGTATTTGTAGGTGCCAAAGGCAACGCCGCCCAGAATGGCAGCAGAGCCGACAAGGAAGCTGCGGCGGGCGATTTTTTTCAAGCTGGCCATGGGATCAGGCCTCCTGCATCATTTTGGCGGCGGAGTGAATGGCGGCGCGAATACGCGGATAGGTACCACAGCGGCACAGATTGCCCTGCATAGCCTCGTCAATATCGGCGTCGCTGGGGCTGGGGTTTTCGGCCAGCAGGCTGGCGGCCTGCATGATCTGGCCGGACTGGCAATAGCCGCATTGCGCCACCTGATGCTCGACCCAGGCGGCCTGGATCTTGGCCATATTGTCCGGAGTGCCGAGCCCTTCGATTGTGGTTACCTCGCCTTCAACATCACCCAGGCTCAGCTGGCAAGAGCGCATGGCCTCGCCGTCCACTTGGACCGTACAGGCACCACAGGCCGCGACACCGCAGCCGAACTTGGTGCCGGTGAGGCCAATCTCATCGCGTAAAACCCAGAGCAGAGGCACATCATCGGGCAGATCTACCTGATGCGTCTTGCCATTGATACGGAGCGTTTTTGACATGGGACTGGCCTCTTTGCTGGGTCCGGGGTTTTTGACAAAATGCACTCAAAGTGTCATGGTGTCAATTGACAAAAATCCGCTAAACTGTCAGAAGCGAAAGCATGACTTTTTCAGCACCTGACACCAAGACCCAGACCATCCTGGCCGCCGCCTGGGCGGGGTTCTCCGCCTACGGGTTTCGCAAGACCTCAATGGACGACATCGCGCGCGCTGCAGGCATGTCACGCCCGGCGCTCTATCTGCATTTCAAAAACAAAGAGGCGATTTTCCGCAGCCTGGTGGAAAGCTACTACGCCGAGGCTGCCAGAGAAATCGCCGCGGCGCTGGCAGAGGAGGGGACGCTGCATCAGCGGTTGCAGCGGGCCTTTGCCGCCCATGGCGGGCAGACCATGGAGGCGATGATGTCGTCGGCCCATGGGATGGAGCTGTTTGAGGCCACCATGAATGTGGCCGGGGATATGATCGACGAAGGTGAGGCGCAGCTTCAGGGGCTCTATACGCAGTGGCTTACCGCCGAGGCGGCGCAGGACCGGTTGAAACTGACCGCTGATGCGGCGGCCTTGGGGCGTCTGTTCTGTGCCTGCTTGAAAGGCGTCAAACACACTTCGCAGAACTATGAGGACTATCAGGCCGGTGTGGCCAACTATGCGGCGCTCTGTGCTCAGGCGCTGCAAAAGCGCTAGTTGATCCGAGAGGGCTTTTACTTGAGCAACTTGCGATGACGCGCCGCGCATCAGCGCGGCGCTGGGCCCAACGGGATGTGGCATCTATGATGCCGCGAGACGGGCGGGAGCCCCCGTCTCCTGTCCCGGGCAGGCTAAAGCGTAGTGCGCAGATGCCAGAGTTCAGGAAACAGCTCCACTTCCAGCATCCGTTTGAGGTAATTCACCCCGCCCGTGCCGCCCGTGCCGCGTTTAAACCCGATGACCCGCTCCACCGTGGTCACATGGTTGAAACGCCAGCGGCGGAAGTAATCCTCAAAATCCACCAGTTTCTCGGCCAGCTCATAAAGCTCCCAATGGTCTTCGGGCGCGCGGTAGACCTCTGACCAGGCGGCCTCAACCGCCGCGTTGGCCTGATAGGCTGCTGACAGATCGCGGTTCACCACCTCATCTGGCAGGGCAAAGCTCTGGTGCAGAGCCTGAAGCGCCACATCATACAAGGATGGTTGCGCCAGTTCTGCCTCCAGCAGCGCCACCAGATCGGGGCGATGGGCATGAGGCTTCAGCATCGCCGAGTTGCGGTTGCCCAGCATGAATTCAATCAACCGGTATTGATGTGACTGAAACCCCGAGCTTTGCCCCAAGGCATCGCGAAAAGCGGTGTAATCCGAAGGTGTCATGGTGCGCAGCACATCCCAGGCGGAATTGAGCTGCTCAAAGATCCGCGCCACCCGCGCCAGCATCTTGAAGGCCTGACGGGCCTCACCTTTGATCAGGCGATCGCGGGCGGCCTGCAGCTCATGAATGGCGAGCCGCATCCACAGCTCGGATGTCTGGTGCTGGATGATAAACAGCATTTCATCATGGGTATCGCTCCAGGTTTTCTGGGCGTTCAGCAGCATATCCAGCGACAGGTAATCGCCATAAGACATGCGCCCGTCAAAATCCATCTGGGCGCCATCATCGGCGGGGTTGAAGGGGCAGCCCTGGGCAGTTGTCTTGGAATCGCTCATCGGATTCCTCCTTTTCCTAAGTGAGAGTATAGTCAGGGAAAGGTGGAAATCCTCTTATTCTGGGTGCCGCATTGGGCCAGACGACGCCAAAGCGCCACCCAGCCAAAGGGCCGGCACAGGGGCAAAGCCTTTGTGCCAAGCAGGGCCATCAGGTGACAGCCGAGCGGATTTTATACTCGGGGCGGTCCCACAGGCGATTGTTCATCACATCCGCGATGATCTCTACGGCGCCATCCACATCGGCTTCGTCAATGTAGAGCGGGGTAAAGCCAAAGCGCATGATATCCGGGGCGCGAAAATCTCCAATCACACCGTGTTCAATCACCGCTTGCATCGCGGCATAGCCCTCTTCAAAGGCAAAGGAGACCTGACTGCCACGGGCATTGCCATCACGAGGCGAGGCGAGGGCTAGTTCAGGGCAGCTGGCCTCCACTCCGGCGATGAAGCGATCACACAGCGCAATGGAGCGTGCCCGTAGCGCCTGCATGTCCACCTGATCCCAGATGTCCATCGAGGCATCAAGCGCCGCCAACTGGATCATCGGTGGGGTGCCAACGCGCATCCGTTCAATGCCAGTGCCGGGCCGGTAGTCGAGATCAAAGGCAAAGGGGGCTTCATGCCCCAGCCAGCCGGACAGGGCAGGGCGCGCCTTGTCAATGTGGCGCGGCGCGACATAGATGAAGGCAGGGCCGCCAGGGCCGGAGTTGAGGTATTTATAGGTGCAGCCAACGGCAAAATCCGCCCTGCAGCCGACCAGATCCACTGGCAGGGCGCCAGCGGAATGCGCCAGATCCCAGACGGTGACCACGCCCCTTGCATGGGCCAGCTCCGTCAGGGCCTTCATGTCGTGCATGCGCCCAGAGCGATAATCGACCTCGGTCAGCATCAGGACCGCAATTTCGTCGGTGATGTTCTCAGCCACATCTTCCGGGTTCACCACCCGCAGCTCATAGTCCGCTCCAAGCGATTTCAACAACCCCTGCACGATATAGAGATCTGAGGGAAAGTTGCCATTGTCTGACAGCACCACCCGGCGGTCCGGATTCATTTCCAGCGCCGAGGCCACCGCCTGATAGACCTTGATCGACAGGGTGTCCCCCATCATTACATGGCCCTTTTCCGCGCCGATCAACCGTCCGATACGGTCCCCTATGGCGCTGGGTTGCTGCATCCAGCCGGCCTTGTTCCAGCCGGTGATCAGCATCTGGCCCCACTCGTCCTCGATCATCGCAGCAACCCGGTCCTTGGTGGCCTTGGGCAGCGGGCCCAAAGAGTTGCCATCGAGGTAGATCATGCCCTCGGGCAGGTCGAACATGGCCTTGGTGGCGGCAAAATCAGTCATCGGATGCTCCCGAATAGAAGGGGGTAATACTTCAAGCTTAAAGCTTTTTGCATTTCGTATCCGATCAGAGGAGACCTGTCCAGCCTCGGTTGGGATTGGAAGCTGCAGTTTGTTCATGACTTGGGATTGAATGCTATTGTACACTCCCCGCCCGAGCCTCCCCCGAGAGGGCGCTTACCCCCCCCAGGACCAGGCGTGGCCCAAGAGAATGTAGGGGGCAAGACGGGCTATTCCGCCTCCGGGATTCCCAGCTCTGCACGTTTCTTTTTTGACAGGCCTGCGGTCACCAACTGATAGGAGCGGGTGATACTGTCGCGCAACTCCTCATCTGTCAGGCCGTCATCGGCAAACTGTTGCAGCCATTTCATCCCGCGCGAGGCCAGATAGGGCGCGGGTCGCACGCCGGGGCGTTCCTGCAGGACTTCAAAGGCGATCTCACCGGCCTTGAAAGTAAAGGCATCTTCGCCTTCGGCCCAGCCGCAGACGGCAAAAAGCTTGCCGCCTGCTTTCCAGACATCGGAATTGCCCCATTGCACCACATGTTCCGCTGCCGGAAATCCGGCGCAGAACTGATTGAACTCCGCCCGGTTCAACTTGCCGGCCTCATCAAGTTTGACCGCCGGCAATTTCAACGGTCTGGCCGTTGATAGACTGCGATCCAGGACCACAAAGCCACATGGCGGCAGCGGCCACCTCATCGGGTTCGATCAGCCGCTGGTGGCGGTTGGCATTGACCATGACCTTGAGCGCCTCATCCTCGCTGATGCCGGCACGGGCCGAGATCGAGGTGATATTGCGATCCACAATGGGCGTATCCACATAGCCGGGGCAGATGGCATTGGCGGTGATCTGGCTGCCCATATAATCCTCGCTGAGCGCGCGGGTCAGGCCAATCATCCCGTGTTTGCTGGCGCTGTAGCAGGCGCCGCCTTTGAGGCCACGCAGGCCAGCAATGGAGGCCACGGTGATGATCCGGCCCCAATCCGCCTGATGCATCGATTTCAGGCATTCGCGAATGGTCAGAAAGGCGCCGTCCAGATTGGTCGACATCATATTGCGCCAAAAATCCAGCGAGGTCTTGTGCAGGGCCTTGCCTTCGGCCACGCCGGCATTGGCAACGCAGATCTGTACCGGGCCGCGGGCCTCTACTGCGGCGGCGACCTTGGCAATGATGTCTTCTTCGTTTCGCACATCCATTGCCAGCGGATGCAACCCCTTGGTGGCGACCTCTTCCAGCACCTCTTGGCGGCGGCCGGTGATGGTGACCTCGGCGCCCTGTTCTGCCAATGCCTTGGCGATGGCCAAGCCGATGCCGGTTCCACCACCAGTGACCAAAGCGTGCTTTCCGTTCAAATCCATATCTCTCTCCTCCTGTTGGCGGGCAGGGTAGCGGGACAGGGGCCTCGCGCAAGCGCGCCGTTCCGTCACAGGAAGGCGAGCGGCGCGTAAACGCTATTTACAATCATATTCGCAAGTGTGAATGATTTGGCTTTACAACATGGGAGGATGACATGACGGGAACGATACCAAAGGCACTTCTGCTGTCGGGATTTGCACTGGGGCTGCCTGTGGCGGGACTGGCGAGCGAGGATATTGCGGATCAGTATCCGCAGTCTGAGCTTTACTCCAAACCGGTTGAGGTGATCCCGCATGTGTTTTCAGCCATCGGAGCCACCGCACCGCCCACCTATGAAAACGCAGGCCACAACAATAACCTCTCCTTTATTGTTACCGATGCGGGCGTGGTGGTGATCAATGCCGGGGCCTCAGACGCGCTGGCAGCCGCGCTCCACGCCGAGATTAAAGCCGTGACCGATCAGGCGGTTGTGCTGTTGATCAATGAAAACGGCCAGGGCCATGCGGTGCTTGGCAATGGCTATTGGCGCGATCAGGGCGTGGATATTCTCGCCCATGCCGATGCCATCGCAGAGACCGAGAAGAATGGTGATTTCATCCTGCAGGGCATGCTGGGCTACAACAAGGACCGGGCCGGCGACACCCGCATGGAGCACGCCAACCTGAGCTTTGACGATCGCCACGATCTGAGCCTTGGCGGCGTCGACATCCAGGTGCTCCATCTGGGACCGGCCCATGATCCGGGAGATCTGCAGGTCTGGATCCCGGATTGGCAGATCATGATTGCCGGCGATATTGCTTTTCACGAACGCATGTTGCCGATCTTTCCCCACACCTGCACCAGTTGCTGGATCGAAACCTGGGTTGAAAAGCTGGAGCCTTTGGCCCCGACCTATGTGATCCCCGGCCATGGCCATCCGACCAATTTTGCCCAGGTGCGCCGCTATACGCTGGACTACCTGGTGGACCTGCGGGCCAAGATTGGTGCGCATATCGAAGCAGATGGCGATCTGGCCTCGGCCTATTACGTGGATCAGGAACAGTGGCGGGGCTTGGACACTTTTGAGGAACTGGCCACCAAGAACGCTGGCCGCGTCTTTGAAGAAATGGAGTGGGAATAGGTCAGTCTGACCCATTGTTCTGCTCGCTTGCCCCCTCTGGGGGTCACACTCTGTCACGGAGTGGGAACGAAGTCGTGAATTGGCTGAAAAAACGGGCAGCTTGTTCTTTTATTGTATCGGAGTTTGGCGCGGCTCTGGACCTTGTTCCCGGATATGGGGAGGGTGCCGCAAAATGGCCGCCATCGCCTGGCGCTGGGGATAAGAGGAAAGAGACTTGCTATGAGATGGATCGACCTTCCCCCGGTCTGGCTGGCGGCTGGCATTGCTCTGGCCTGGTGCCAGGCCAAGCTTTTGCCGATGGGACTGAGCTTTGGTCCGGTCTGGGCGGATCTGCTGGGCGGGCTTCTGGTCGGCGGTGGTCTGGTGCTGATGGCGCTGGCCGTCACCGAAATGCGCCGTCAGAAAACCACCGTCATTCCGCATAAAACGCCTGACCGCCTGGTGCAGTCCGGCATCTTTAGCCGCAGCCGCAACCCGATCTACCTTGGCGATGTCTTGGTTCTGGCGGGGTTGATCCTGTATTTTGACGCAGTTCTGGCGCTGCCTTTGATCCCGGTGCTGACCTGGATCCTGGAAAAGCGCTTTATCATCGGCGAAGAAAACAGGATGCGCCGCGCTTTTCGCGCGGACTGGGCCCGCTATGAGCAAAAGGTGCGGCGCTGGCTGTAGAAAAGACCGGCCTGTGACGACGAGGCGCAGGCCTGAACACAAAGCCCAGTCTGGCGTGCCGGTTGCAGAATCCACGCCAGTTTTGTTGAGTGGTGCAGAATTGCGGCAACGCGGCAGTCAAATGCGGCGACGCAGCGAAACCATTGCGCAAAATTGTTGCGCGAGATAGTCATAATGTTTGCGATCCGTACCCGGGCGATGCTGGGGCGGGCAGGACGAGGGGGACCGACAAGGTGAAAATTGGAACACCCAAAGAGGTGATCAACGGCGAGGCGCGTGTCGCCATGACGCCCGATTCTGCGCGTCAGCTGCAGAAACTGGGCTATGACTGCGCCATCGAAAGCGGTGCGGGCCTTTCGGCCGGCTTTAGCGATGCAACCTACGAGGAGGCCGGTGTTGAAATCATCAAGACCGCTGCCGCCCTGTGGAAGGCATCTGATATCATCGCCAAAGTACGTCAGCCCAATGAGGCTGAGCTGAAGCGGCTGAACTCGAAAAAGACGCTGATCTCTTTCTTCAATCCCGGTGGGAATGAAGAGGGTCTGGAGCTGGCCAAATCCAAAGGCGCCAGTGTGGTTGCCATGGAAATGGTGCCGCGTATCAGCCGCGCCCAGAAAATGGACGCGCTGTCTTCGATGGCCAATATCGCCGGCTATCGCGCGGTGATTGAGGCAGGCAACAATTTTGGCCGCTTCTTCACCGGTCAGATCACGGCAGCGGGCAAGGTGCCCCCGGCCAAGGTTCTTGTGGTGGGCGCTGGTGTTGCCGGCCTGGCCGCTGTTGGTACCTCCACCAGCCTCGGCGCGATCACCCTAGCTTTTGATGTCCGCCCCGAAGTGGCTGAGCAGGTCGAAAGCATGGGCGCCGAGTTTGTCTATCTCGACTTTGAAGAAGAGCAGGCCGATGGCGCCTCTTCTGGCGGCTATGCCTCGGTGTCGAGCCCGGAATTCCGCGAGGCTCAGCTGGCCAAGTTCCGCGAATTGGCGCCCGAGGTGGATATCGTCATCACCACGGCTTTGATCCCCAACCGCGAGGCCCCTGAGCTTTGGACCGAAGACATGGTTCAGGCGATGAAGCCCGGCTCGGTCATTGTGGATCTGGCGGCAGAAAAGGGCGGCAACTGCAAACTCACCGTGATGGATGAGAAGATCTTCACCGAGAATGGTGTGACCATTATCGGCTATACCGATTTCCCTTCCCGCATGGCAGCGCAGTCGTCGACGCTTTATGCCACCAATATCCGTCACATGATGGCGGATCTGACCCCTGAAAAGGACGGCCAGGTCAACCACGACATGGAGGACGACGTCATTCGTGGCGCCACCGTCACCCATGCAGGCGAGATCACCTTCCCTCCTCCACCGCCCAAGGTGGCAGCGATTGCCGCCAAGCCAAAAGAGGTGGTGCCAGAGCTGACGCCGGAAGAAAAACGCGCTGAAGAAGTGGCAGCCTTCAAGGCGCAGACCAAAAACCAAGTGACTCTGCTTGCAGTGGGCGGCGCATTGCTGCTTGCTGTTGGCCTGGTGGCCCCGGCCAGCTTCATGCAGCACTTTATCGTCTTTGTGCTCTCGGTCTTTATCGGCTTCCAAGTGATCTGGGGCGTGGCGCACAGCCTGCATACGCCGCTGATGGCGGTGACCAATGCGATCTCTTCGATCATCATCCTTGGCGCTTTGATGCAGATCGGATCAGGCAGCTTCCTGGTTATCCTGCTGGCGGCCCTGTCGGTCTTTATGGCCGGTATCAACATCTTTGGTGGCTTCCTCGTCACCCGGCGCATGCTTGCCATGTTCCAGAAATCCTAAGGGGGACACTGAGATGGAATATGGATTCACTACCGCGGCCTATGTTGTTGCCGCTGTTCTCTTCATCCTCAGCCTGGGCGGCCTGTCCGGTCAGGAAAGCGCCAAACGTGCGGTTTGGTACGGCATCGCTGGCATGGCGTTGGCGGTCTTTGCCACCCTTGTGGGCCCCGGTTCCGGCCTCTGGCTGCTGTCGATCCTGCTGATCGCCGGCGGTGGCGTCATTGGTTATCAACTGGCTACCCGGGTACAGATGACCCAGATGCCCGAACTGGTCGCCGCGATGCACTCGCTGGTTGGTCTGGCGGCGGTCTTTGTTGGCCTCATCGCCCATATCGAATTGGGCCGTGTCATGGCCATGGATGCCGAACAAAAACAGGCGCTTGACGGTTTTGCCAAGCTTCTGGCCAAGAAAGACGGTGTTGAGGTTTCAATCCTGCGGGTTGAACTCTTCCTCGGCATCTTTATTGGTGCGGTGACCTTCACTGGGTCGGTCGTGGCCTATGGCAAGCTAGCTGGCAAACTAACCTCCTCGGCGGTGAAACTGCCCGGCGGCCATATGCTCAATGCTGGCGCTGCTAGCCTGTCGCTGATCGCGCTGGTCTGGTACTTCAACACTGGCGGTTTCTTCCCGCTGTTTATCATGACCCTGGCGGCGCTGTTCATCGGCTACCACCTGATCATGGGCATCGGCGGCGCCGACATGCCGGTGGTTGTGTCGATGCTGAACAGCTATTCCGGCTGGGCCGCAGCCGCCATTGGCTTCAGCCTGGGCAATGATCTGTTGATCGTAGTCGGCGCGCTGGTGGGCTCCTCTGGTGCCATCCTCAGCTACATCATGTGTAAGGCGATGAACCGCTCGTTTGTCAGCGTTATCCTTGGCGGCTTTGGCGGCACTGCCGGTCCGCAGATGGAGGTCGAAGGCGAACAGGTGGCGATCGACGCCGATGGCGTTGCAACCGCGCTGGATGAGGCTGACTCTGTGATCATCATCCCCGGCTACGGCATGGCAGTGGCGCAGGCGCAGCAGAACGTGGCGGAACTCACTCGCCGTCTGCGTGCCAAGGGCAAGACAGTGCGCTTTGCCATCCACCCGGTTGCCGGGCGTCTGCCTGGGCATATGAACGTGCTTCTGGCCGAGGCCAAGGTTCCCTATGACATCGTCATGGAGATGGATGAGATCAACGAGGACTTCCCGGAAACCGACGTGGCCATCGTCATTGGCTCCAATGACATCGTCAATCCGGCAGCTCAGGAAGACCCCAACAGCCCCATCGCCGGTATGCCGGTTCTGGAATGCTGGAAGGCGAAACAGGTCTTTGTCTCCAAGCGTGGTCAGGGCACAGGTTATTCCGGTATCGAGAACCCTCTGTTCTTCAAGGAGAATACCCGGATGTTCTATGGCGATGCCAAGGCCAGCCTGGATCAACTCCTGACCATGATCCAGTAAGGGATTGCATCCTTTTAAATTCCAAGGCGCGCTGGTCCTAACTGGCGCGCCTTTTTCTTTTTTGCCCTTTCATTTGGCCCCAAATATCCCGGGGGAGGCCGCAGGCCGGGGGCAGCGCCCCACGAGCCCCATAGCAAATTCAGTATACCATCGCATTCAGGTAACACATTGAAATAAAACATTTCTTTACAGATGTTTTGCCGCACCCTATGCTCGACTCATCTTTTTGGAGATCCCGAGCAATGCCCCCGATCCAAGACCACCCCCTGCGTTACCAGCTGGCCAACGAGCTGCATGCCCGTCCCTTTCCCGCGATGCAAAGCCCCAGCACGGTGATCTATCTGGCGGTAAAGCAGCCCAAACAGGCAGTGCACCGGGATCGGAACCTGGATCTGGCGCATCTCATCACTCTTCTGGACCGCCACGGCGCGGCCCATCCGCAGCCGGGCGCCACCCACCATGCGGCGCAGCTCGGGCGCTATACCTTGAAATGGGAGCAGCACACCGAATTTGTCAGCTATACGCTCTATGGCGACGGCATTTCCAAACGCGCCTTTGATCCGGCAGATTTTGACGTCTTCCCGGTAGATTGGCTGGAGGAGGCGCCCGGTCAGCGCGTCACCTCACTGATGATCCGCATCCTGCCGCGCCCCGAAGGCAAGCGGATCAAAGCATCGCTCAAGGACTGGTTTGTTCCTGAAAGCCTGGCGGTGGCCGAGGTGCTGGATGACAGCGCCGTGGTGGCGGGGGATTTTCGCATCGATCCGGCAGGGCATATGCGCTTTGCCCTCTTTGCCAATGCCACTACCGGCTCCCAGCGCATTGGCCGACTGGTGCAGCGTCTCTGCGAGGTGGAGACCTATCGCGCCATGTCGATGCTGGGTTTTTCGCGTGCACGTGGCCTTAGCGCGGATATTGGCGCATTGGACAGTCATCTCAGTAAGATGATGGCGGCGATGACCTCGGATACCGTGCCGGCGGACCAGACGCTGACGCAGCTCCT